>CAZRLQ010000078.1:0-8887 GCA_964600725.1 uncultured Desulfobacterales bacterium | reverse complement strand
ATATAAAATGAATCACTATCCACCTTCGATCATCAATCTGATTAAACAGCTTTCAAAGCTTCCGGGAATCGGAGAAAAAACCGCTGAACGTCTTGCCATGCATATACTCAAGATTTCCGGCAATGATGCCGAACTGCTCTCCCGCAGCATATTGGAGCTTAAAGCCAGGGTCAGACTATGCTCAATCTGTTTTGCCCTGAGCGACAACGATGTCTGCCATATCTGCAGTAATCCGGATAGAGACAAAACCTTATTGTGTGTGGTGGAACAGCCTGCCGATATGGTAGCTATTGAGAAATCAAGGGCTTTTACTGGATTGTACCACGTTCTTCAAGGTGTATTGTCGCCATTGGACGGGGTAGGGCCTGATGATATCAGAATCAGAGAGCTTTTATCACGAGTAAAGGATGGTGGAGTTAAAGAGGTTATCATCGCCACAAGTACAATCGTAGAAGGTGATGCAACCGCATCATACCTTGCAGAGCGTCTTAAAGTTTTTCCGGTCAAAGTAACTCGCATAGCATCGGGAGTTCCAATTGGCGGTGACCTTAAATATGTGGATCAGGTTACTTTGAAAAGGGCTATGGAGAGCAGACATGGTTTTTAAAGAAATACAAACGGAAGATATTTTTCAATGCAAAAAATGCGGCGACTGCTGCCGGGGATATGGGGGAACCTGTGTAACTGAAAAAGATATTATAACAATAGCGGATTATGTCAATACAAAGCCTGACTCCTTTGTTGCAGATTACTGTCAGATGTCGGGTAAAAAACCGGTTCTGGCCCAGGGGAAAAATAGATACTGCGTATTTTGGGACGGACTTTGCATGATTCATCCGGTTAAACCTTACATGTGCAGGACATGGCCTTTTATAAACAGTCTGCTGGTTGATATAAACAACTGGTATATCATGGCTCAATTCTGTCCTGGAATGCGCACGGATATATCCCCCCGCCTATTGGAAAAATATATACAGCGTGAATTGTCAGATGATTTGACGAAGAGACGGTAAGACGGAGAAACGGGGGAGATGGAATCTTTGCTCGCACCGGAGGCGCTGCAATTTGAAAAATATCAAACAATCCTGCCGCGGGCGGCTCACAAAAGGCAATAAGAGTAAAAGTACAGACAGAAACTGGGGATACTCTTTTTTATTATGATCGGAATATTTGATTCAGGAATAGGCGGTTTGACTGTTGTAAAAGCATTGATGGAACAGCTCCCGGATTATGATATTATCTATTTTGGTGACTCTGCCCGCACCCCATACGGAAGCAAGAGTTCAAAAACAGTTACCCGTTATGCTCTCCAGAATATTGAGTTTCTTTTAAACAACGGGGCGAAGATTATTGTAATGGCCTGCAATACAGCTTCAAGTGTTGCTACTGAAACTGTATTGGAAAGATTTAAAGTGCCTATATTTGAAGTCATAACGCCGGCTGTTGAATCCCTGTTTAACTCTTCTGCAAATTTCATAGCCGGAATCATAGGAACACGGGCAACCATAAATAGTGGTATTTACGAAAAAAAAATCAAAGAAAGAAAACCGGATGCACGGATTTATTCAACTCCCTGCCCTTTGCTTGTTCCGCTGGTGGAAGAAGGTTGGCAAAACAGACCTGAAACAACGATGATCATAAAAAAATATCTTAATCCATTAAAAATAAGACAGATAGACACACTTATTCTTGGATGCACGCATTATCCGCTTTTAAAAGAAATTATACAAAAAAAAATTGGAAAACGTGTAAAGATAATCGATTCTTCCGTAGAGGTTGCCTCAAAAGTCAAGAAATTTTTAACCAAACATCCTGATATTGATAAGCTGCTAAGTAAAAACGGGAAAAAAAGATTTATCGTATCAGACATAACCGAGCAGTTTGAAAAGACTGCAAGGGCCATACTTCGGCAAAAAGTAATTCTTGAGCTTGTAAAAATGTGATTTGTCAAATTGCTGCAAGGTTTTCAATTTTACTTAAGTTCATTCAAAAATTTATGTAATCGATGGAATCAGGCAAAATTTCTTGACATTTAATTTTCTTTTTGATAGGGGCTGACATTTAAATTAGTTTATGATTATTTGATTTTTATGACAATTTTTTAAAAAAAGGAAAGTAAAACATGGACTCAGTTTTAATTTCTCCGGCCAAGGCATCATTTATTGGTATTCCCACAGTTATTTTTTCCGTTGTAATTCCTATTGTCGGCATTGCTGTATTTACATATATTATTGCAAAACGGCTCGCCCCTCTTGTAAGGGCGGCACCTGACAATCGTTTTGACCGTATTAATGAACGAATTGTAAATGTAATTAAATTATGGCTGGGCCAATATAAACAACCCAGATACATGATGGCCGGCACCCTCCATATTCTTATTTTTGCGGGATTTATAATTCTGTCCGTTCGTTCTCTCTCTTTAGTTTTCCTCGGAATTTCAGAGGATTTTATGCTGCCCGGACTTGGCGGGATTGCTGGTCAGATTTACGGTGTATTTAAGGATTTTGCAGGAACGTTTGTTCTTGTCGCCTGCGTCATCGCGGCCGTGCGAAGGGGAATTTTTAAACCTGAAAGATACGCGGTTCCCAAAAAGTACGGTCATGATCATACCGGAGAAGCTGTCTTTGTTTTGGGACTTATTTCAACCCTTATGGTTTGTGACATGCTTTTCGAAGGAACACAGGCGGCTGCTCAAATCCAAGAGGGAATGCATACGGAATTAATTATACCTGGAACCGGTGTATGGTTTACAGTAAATATGTTCCTTGCAAAGGCAACTCCTCTTGAAAAACTGCAAAACATACATATTCTTGCATATTTTATGCATGAATTAACCTTCTTCTTTTTCTTATGTTTTCTCCCTCTCGGCAAGCATTTTCACGTAATTACATCTATTTTCAATGTGTTTTTTATGAAACTGGATAAAGGAACGGTCAAGCCTGTAAAATGGGGAGTTGAAGATGACAAGCTTGATGAACTTGAATCTTTTGGCGTAAAAAAGTTTGAAGATTTTACCTGGAAGCATATGCTCGATTTTTATACCTGCGCGGATTGCGGAAGGTGTTCTGATAACTGTCCTGCCAATGCATGCGGCCGTCCATTATCTCCAAGGTTTATCTCTATAAAAGCACGTGACTATTTATTTAAGCATTATCCTTTACAAGGACCCATGACAAACGGCAGTCCTTTAATCGGCGATATATTTACAGAAGATGAAATATGGTCGTGTACAACCTGCGGTGCCTGCGAAGAAGAGTGCCCCGTAATGAATGAGTACATCGATAAGATTGTTGACTTGCGCAGGGGCATGGTAGATGAGGGAACGGTTCCGCAATCCCTCCAGAAACCGCTGAGTGCTCTTGAAAAACGCGGAAATCCATATGGCAAAATGGAGAAAAAACGAGCGGATTGGGCTAAAGACAAAGAGTTTTCTGAAATCTGCAATGTAAAAATTATCGGGGGAAAAGAGACAGCAGATACTCTTTATTTTGTTGATAGTATTACTTCTTTTGATGATAGAATTCAAGAGATAGGAAAAGCTACAGCTCGTGTTCTTACGTCAGCCGGAATTGATTTCGGAATCCTGGGACCCGCTGAAAAAGATAGCGGTCATGAGATTAGAAGATTCGGCGAAGAGATGCTTTTTCAGGATATAAAAGAGCAGAATACTGAAGCGATTCTTAGCTCAGGTGTAAAAAATATCGTTACTGCCGACCCCCATACTTTTAATGCATTGACGAAAGATTACAAAGACCTTCCACCTGTAGAACATATGTGCCAGACCATGGCTAAGCTCATAGGTTCGGGAAAAATCAAATTAAGAGCAGTTGAAGACAAGAATAAAATATATACTTATCATGATCCATGCTATTTGGGGAGGCATAATGGAATATATGATATTCCCAGAAATGTCATTGATTCCATAAGCGGGATAAGAAGGGTTGAAATGGGTCTTCGCTGCCGGGATCGTTCATTCTGCTGCGGTGGCGGTGGTCTGATGCTCTTTTACGAGCCCATTGAAGAAAAAAGGATGGGGCAGATACGGGTTGAAATGGCAAAAAAAGCCGGTGCAAATGTTGTTGTAACTGCTTGTCCCTTCTGCCTGGTAAATATAGAAGATGCCATTAAAACCAGTGGATTGGAAGGGAAAATGGAAGTAATTGATCTTGTAGAATTAATCGATAGACATATGATTTAAACTAAGCCTGTAACATGGTGATAAAAATAATTATCTAGGAGGGAGAAGATGGATATTTTAGTATGTGTCAAGAGAGTTCCCGATACCGCAGAAAATGAGATAGAGGTAAACAGCAGCGGAAGTGATATCGAGAGGGATGATCTTGTTTATTCAGTAAATGAATGGGACAATTATGCAGTAGAAGAGGCTATACAGATTCGGGACAATTCAGGAGGAGCTGTAACTGTTGTAACGGTAGGTGATGAGGAATCAGAAGAGGTGCTCAGAAGAGAAATGGCAATGGGTGCAGATAATGGCATCCTCTGTTCAGATGAAGCATTTGAGGGCTCTGACGGTAAAGGAATTGCAACAATTTTAAAATCTGTGGTTGAAAAAGGAAATTATGATTTGATTCTTACCGGTGCACAGGCAGACGATGGTGCAGGCGAGGTTGGAGGCATGCTTGCCGCAATGCTGGACATGCCCTATGCATCTCTTGTAAATAGCATTGAAATTGTAAATGATAAAATGATTAAGGTCGGCCGTGAAATTGAAGGCGGCAATCAGGAGATGAATGAGATTGATCTTCCATGTGTTCTCTCAATACAGACCGGCATCAATGAACCTCGATATGTGGGGATACGTGGAATCAGGAAAGTTGCTTCGGTTGAAATACCTGTTCTTGGCGTCAGTGATCTTGGTCTTTCCGCGGAAGCTGTCGGCAAATCCGGCGCTAAGGTGACTCGCCAGGATTATTTTGTGCCTGACCTTGGTGAAGGTGCTGAAATACTTGAAGGCAGCACCGAAGAGATAATAGAAAAACTGATTGAAATGTTAAAATCCAAAGGAGGTATTAAATAATGGCTCAACAGATTTTTGCCTATATTAATCATAATGACGGAGCAGCGGATGACACAGCATTAGAATTTGTTACAGCCGCAAAAAAAATTACATCTGATGGAGCTGTTACTGCAATCGTTACAGGTTCAGGTGCAAATCTTGATACGGTTTGTAATGAATTGGCGGCTTCCTATAATGAAGTATGGAAAATTGACAGCGACGCGCTGGCATATCCCAATGCAGAGGTTGTAAGAAAAGCGCTGATAAATATTTTGCCTGGTGATTCTATTGTTCTTTTTGCTCATAATACTTTTGGAATGGATATCGCTCCAGGACTTTCAGTTAAAACTGATTCTGCATTTATTTCAGATGTTGTCGATATCGAAGGTGTAGATGGCCCGAATCTTAAAGTCGTCCGTCAAGAATTCGGAGGACAGGTCAGTACTCACGTAACTGCCGACATTTCATCCGGAGCGGTAATTAATGTGCGTCCTGGTTCTTTTCAGCCAGATGAAAGCAAAGCAGCCGGCGGACAAGTTGCAGACAAGTCAGGCGAAGCGGGTGATCTTGCAGCCAGGCGGCGTTATCTTGAAGTGGTTGAGGCTGAAGTAGGTGATGTCGATATCACCAAGTCGGATGTTCTTGTTTCAATCGGCCGTGGAATTGAGGAAGAAGACAATATCGAAATTGCCGAAGAACTGGCGGAAGCAATGGGAGCGGTTGTTTCTTGTTCCAGGCCCATAGTGGATTCAAAATGGCTGGAAAAATCAAGACAGGTCGGCACTTCCGGACAGACCGTTAAACCTAAAGTATATATGGCCATGGGAATCAGCGGATCATTCCAGCATATGGGCGGCCTTAAAGGTTCACCATTTATCGTAGCTGTGAATAAAAATATAAAAGCGCCTATTTTCCAGTTCGCTGATGTAGGTGTAGTTGCAGATATACTGGAATTTATGCCGGAACTCACGGAAAAGATAAATGAAATTAAATAACCGCACATAGATCATGGTTGTCTTTAATAATGATTCCAATAACCATATTACATTAAGGCGCTCAGATTCAGGTTGGATCTGATTGAGCTGAAATAGGCCGGGTTCTGATGATAGACCTTTGAAAATGCTCGGCTTCGCTTGCCCGGTCATATTTTTTATTATAATGGGCTGCATTTTTGACCTTGAAGTTTTTCTCAGATGGTCAGAATAAAATGCAGCCTTTTTATTTGATGAATAGCTATTAGTACTTAGATTCTAACTGCTGGGTATTAACGGCTGCCGACGTAAGGCGGGACACCTTGAAATTTCAGCGGCCAGTTTAAGTTGGCGGCCGGTATTAACTGCTGAAAGCTAATACCTGACAGCTAATCGCCAATGGCATAAGTTCAATCAGAGTATGCTTGATAAATAGAATCTCCACAATAATCCGCTATGATCCTTATTTGGTAGTTTATTATGCTGAAAACAAGAAAAAACGATTTAGATCTATCGTTGGCTTTTTCACCCTGCCCAAATGATACTTTTATATTTTTTGCAATTGCTTACAATCTCATTGACTGTGAAGGAATTGAATTTAAAATCAGGCTTGCAGATGTTGAAACCCTTAACCAGAAGGCAAAAGCCGGAGTTTTCGATATTTCAAAACTTTCTTTTGCAGCTATTGGTCATCTTCAGGATCGATATAGTCTTCTTCGCTCAGGAGCTGCCCTTGGTAGGGGATGCGGCCCCCTTATCGTTGCAAAACCAGGATTCAACATAAATAAATTGAAATTAAAAAAAATTGCAGTACCTGGTTTATGGACGACAGCAAACTTGCTGTTATGCCTCTATCTGTCGAAAAAACCGGATGTATATCCCATTTCTTTTGAACAGATTATGCCTTCAGTTGAGCAGGGTATTTTTGACGCGGGTGTAATAATTCACGAAGGAAGGTTTACATATAAGAAGTATGGTCTTGAGCTGATTGTCGATCTTGGAAGCTGGTGGGAAGCCGAAACATCTCTTCCAATTCCTCTGGGAGGAATCGCCATACGAAAAGGAATCTCTGCTGAAACGGTAAAAAAAATTGAAAGAATCATAAGAGAAAGCGTGCTGTACGCATATAAAAATAGAAACAAAGCAGATGATTACATAAAAAAACATGCTCAAGAACTGGCACCTTCGGTCATCAGGCAGCATATAGATCTTTATGTCAACGAATTTACGCTGGATCTTGGAGATGAGGGAGAAGAAGCTGTTGAAACACTTTTTAAGATTGCGAGAGAAAGAGGGATACTGCCCTTGAGAGCCAACAGTAAGCGGCAAAAAACAAAAGTTGACTTATAAGCATATTTGCAATAATATTTATAACTTTTTAAAGGGAGCCTCAGTTGTCATTGCTGGTATTACATTCGTTTCCTGGCCAAGTTAATTTTATAAAAATATATGCGTACATACTTAAAAAAACCGGAAAAAGATTAATCCGCAGATTAACGGCCAGTCTTTTTTATCTGCGCTAATATGCGCAATCTGCGGACAGATCCTTTTTTTGATAATGGCCGAAAATATGATCAACCCCTTTTTTTCTAAAACGATTCATTGTAACAACTGCAGCGCCAAGAAGCATAAAAATGGTTACTTCCAAAATTAGAATTGCAGGAATTTCACCTGGTTTGCCTGAATATATACCTTCTTACAGCTTTCTTATGTTCCTTGATATTTTTTGAAAATTTGTGGGTGTTGTCACCCTTTGAGACAAAATATAGAAAATCGGTATCATCAGGGTATATGGCAGCTTTTAGTGAGTCGGTTCCAGGGTTTGCGATCGGGCCGGGTGGAAGTCCTTTTTTCTTATATGTATTGTACGGTGTCGGGGTTTGAAGATGTTTTTTAGTGATATTTCCGTCAAAATCCTTTATTCCGTAAATAACCGTTGGATCACTTTCAAGACGGATTCCCCTCCTTAATCGATTATGAAAAACAGAAGAAATAATCGGCCGTTCAAAGGAGGCGCCGGTCTCTTTTTCTATAATCGATGCCAAAGTGACAATCTGATGGACTGAAAGCCGCATCTTTTTGGCCTCTTTTTTCCATTCTGGTTTAAATGCACTCCAAAATCGGCTCAGCATTTTGGATATAATTGCGTTCGGGGTTATTCCTTTTGGAAAGTAGTAGGTGTCAGGGAAAAGGTATCCTTCAAACGTATTGGCATACGTCTTGTTTTCAATACCCTTTTCATGAGCGAGCAAAGGATCTGTTGCAGCTTCAAGAAAGGCTGCCTTGCTGCATAATTCTGCATTTTCGACAGCTTCCGCAATCTGGTTCAAATTGTATCCTTCGGGTATGGTCAATCTGTGAAGACGAACCTTTCCCGCAGTCATTATTTGAAGTATCTTTTCCGGCGGCATGGATGCGGAAAAAAGATATTCACCTGCCTTTATTTTTTTATCGTACCCATTAATCAGAGCAAGCAGCTTAAATTTAAAAGGATTGCCTATAATGGCCTTTTTTCGCAGATTATCTGTGATTACTTCAAATTTCTGGCCAGGATAAACATCTATAATCTGTTTAATATCTCCTTTTTCTGATGGATTTTTTGCATAGAATAAAAGATCGATATAAAGGAAAATTGATAACGTAAAGGTGAACAGCGTTATTATTAAAAAAATAATAATTGTTTTTTTCAATTGAAAATATTTCCATACAACTTCTCAAAAAATCAGGGCAACGATGGAAAAATCTTCCTCAGTCCCTCTTTTTCAAAGGGGAGGCATATTGTGCCCGGACCTATTGAGAAGTTACATCTCCATTTTCTAATGGCTTGATTTTAACCATCTTTATGTCTATTATTGATTTGATAATACGGGCTGGTCATATTTTCGGCCATTATCAAAAA
>CAZRLQ010000077.1:0-8899 GCA_964600725.1 uncultured Desulfobacterales bacterium | reverse complement strand
GAAACATGAGGCAGATATAATCATTTCGCGAAAACTGAATGCAGGATTTAGGTGATATTTCACTCCTTATTCTCGCTTGAACTCACACTTACATATTTTCAGGATAGAGCTAAAGCAATGCTTTTCGCAAATTTTGAAACTGATGTAAAGATTGGGAAACAATGAGATTTATCGAAAAGGTTTGTGAAAAATAAACGCGATTTTTTTTAAAATTTAGGCGGTAAGCTGTAAAAACAGCTTAAAAATTAGGAGGATTCATGATTGTTGCAGAAAGAAAGCCCTTTGAAGAAATTACGGCCATGATAAAGAATTACAAAAAAGTCCTTACAGTCGGCTGTGGAACCTGTGTTGCCGTTTGTCTTGCCGGTGGTGAAAAAGAGGTAGGCGTATTAAATTCTGAATTAAACATGTTTCGTAAACTAAATGGCAGCCCGATCGAGCTTGGCGGTATAACTGTTGAGCGACAGTGTGACAGGGAGTTTCTGACAGAAATTGACGCAATTGTAGATAGTTATGATGCATTGCTTTCAATGGCATGCGGTGTCGGAATCCAGTTCCTGGCAGAAAGATTTCCGGAAAAGCCTGTTTTTCCTGCTGTAGATACGACTTTTATGGGTGTTAATCAGGATGTTGGATGGTATGAAGAGAGATGTCGCGGTTGTGGAACCTGTTTTTTGGGAATAACGGGCGGAATTTGTCCGGTAACCATGTGCGCCAAAGGTCTTTTAAATGGTCCCTGCGGTGGAACGAACAGAGGAAGCTGTGAAATTAATGATGATCAACCTTGTGCATGGTATATGATTTACGAAAGGCTGTCCAAACAGGGTCGTTTGGATAGTATTATCGAAATTACGCCGGCCAATGACTGGCGGAATCAAATTCCGAGAACTGTCATACAGCCGGGTTATAAACAGCGCAATTCAGCTTAAATAATAATTGATAGTTTCGTAAAAAGCCGAAAAATCAATTTTTTGTCACAACATATTGATTAGTGAACAGATTGAGCAGCTATATGCTGTGGCCAAAATAAAATGTCGGGACTTTTTACGAGCGCATCAATAATTAATAAAGGGATAATATTTCTTTAAAATATCCCCCTTAAATCAATTAAAGCAATGAGGTATGATCGATATGAAATCAGGAAGTAATCTTGAGAAAGTGCTGAAATCAGGAGAATTCGCTTTTACCGGTGAACTTGGACCACCACGGGGAGCGGATGTTGAGGCGGTTAGAAAAAAAGTGAATTACCTTAAAGGATTTGTTGATTGTGTCAATATTACGGATAATCAGACAGCAATGGTCCGTATGTCAAGTTGGGCGGCATCAATTATCCTGGTTCAGGAGGGACTTGAACCTAATTATCAGATGGTATGTCGGGATCGGAATCGTTTGGCCATGCAGTCCGATATTCTGGGAGCTTATGCACTTGGAATCCGAAATGTACTTTGTCTTTCAGGTGATCATCAGCAGTTTGGTGATCATCCTCAGGCTAAAGGTGTTTTTGATATTGATTCCATGCAGCTCATAGGTATGGTCAAAAAGATGCGTGATGAAGGAAAATTTTTAGGAGGGGATGAAATCAAAACCCCGCCTGAAATGTTTATAGGCGCTGCTGCCAATCCTTTCGCCGATCCTTTTGAATGGCGCGTCTATCGTTTGGCCAAGAAAATAAAGTCCGGTGCTGATTTTATCCAAACTCAATGTATATATAACATGGAAAAAATGAGGAAATGGGTTCAACAGGCCAATGATATGGGACTAACGGAAAAAGTTTATATTTTAGCCGGCATAACCCCAATGAAGAGTGTCGGTATGGCTAAATATATGAAGAACAAGGTTCCGGGGATGGATGTTCCTGATGAAGTTATTAAACGTCTGCAGGGAGTTGAGAAGAAAAAACAGGCTGATGAAGGAATCAAAATGGCCTGTGAACAGATAGAAGAATTCAAAGAGATGAAAGGAGTGGCAGGCGTTCATCTTATGGCTATTGGATGGGAACACAAAGTGCCTGAAATTGCTGAAAGAGCCAAGGTACTGCCCAGACCGAAGTTATAAGTCTTTGATGATAAAAGATTATCGATTGACATATTATATTTGTATTAATTGTATAATGATCGATAATCAAAATTCAACAATCAACAATCAAAGGAGTTTCCAGTTGAGTACAGAAAATAAAAAAGTTATGGTCATAGGCGGTGGAATTGCTGGTCTTACTGTGGCCTGGGAGCTTTCAAGATTCAATATATCTGTTGAACTTATTGAAAAAACATGTTTTTTAGGCGGTCACGCAATTCAGTTTTGTTGTAAAGCCACAGATGAATGCTTGCAGTGCGGAGCATGCTCGGTTGAAGACATGTTAAAAAAAGTTGCAGATGAACCTAATATAAATGTGCATCTTGCAACAGAAGTTGAATCTATAAATAAAGATAAAAAGTTCGCAGTCAGCTTGAAAAAGAGTTCTCTTTTGACGGATTCTGAAAAATTAAATGAAAGCGGAATATGTTATGAAGAAAGTTTGCTTAAGGGAGCTGTACTCAGGGGATATTCAAAGAACAATACACCCCTGTATGTAATCTTGGATAAAAAAATTTGTAATGATAATCCCGGTGCAGTTCCTGAGGGAGCCGTGGAATTAGATAAAATGGGCATGTCCGGTAATATTGAAGTGGATGCCGTTGTTCTTGCAAGCGGTTTTAAGCCGTTTAATGCTGAAATAAAAGAAACCTACGGCTATAGAAAATTCAATAATGTTATTACCGGATTGGATATGGAACGTATCAAAAGAGAAAAAGGCGCTATTGTAAGGCCGTCTGATGGAAAAGAGCCGCAAAAGGTCGCTTTTATTCAATGTGTCGGAAGCCGTGATGAACGTCTTGGAAATTTATGGTGTTCACATGTATGCTGTCCTTATGCTCTCAGAATGGCGGAGAATATCAAATATAAAAATAACGAATCCGAAGTAACTGTATTTTATATGGATATTCAGAATGCAGGGAAAAACTTTCCTGAATTTTATGAAAAATGTAAATTAAATCAGCGTTTTATCAGAAATATACCGGTTGACATCTATCCAATGGAAGGTGATCAACTAAGGTTGAGATATATGGCTGAAGATGATGGTCTTCCGGTTGAAGAAGTTTTTGATCTCGTTGTTTTATCCATCGGCATAATGCCCAATCTTGAAAATAGCAGTTTGGCGGAGATATTCGGCATTGAATTGACTAATGATGGATTTTTTGCCGGTAAGGATAATTTGAATAGAACCTCAACCTCAAAAAGCGGCATTTTTATTGCTGGCACTGCCGAAGGTCCGAAGACCATAGCGGCTTCCATGGCCCATGCGGGACAGGCGGCTGGTGAGGTTATGAAACATTTGGGGGTGAGCTAATGACAAACTTTACAGATGGGAAAGAGCTGAAAATCAATACAGATGTGCTGGTTGTCGGTGGAGGTTTTACAGGAATAAAGGCTGCTTCTGAAATTTCTAATTTGGGATATCAGGTAACCCTGATTGAAAATGAAGCAAATATCGGAAGTCAAAAGGAACAGAAAACACTTGTCGGTCTAACCGATGAAGATCATAAATGTTTACAGGAGATGGAGAGCAGAGTAACTTCTGACAAACGGATTGAAATTCTTACAAAAACCAAGATCGCAACTATAAAAGGCATGCCAGGAGATTTTAGTGTAAGACTGTCAAACAATGATAATATCCTGGAAAAAAAAGTTGGGGCGGTTGTTGTAGCAAATGATTTTTCCGTTAATAGTTTGAATGACAAATACGGGCTTTCCCTTTCAGATAATATCTTAACTCAATCTCAGATTGAAGAGATATTGGTTTCCGACAAAGAAAAGCTCGCGGATAAAACAGTTGCTTTTCTTGTCGGGCTTGCCCAGGAGACTAATCCGTTGATTATGGAACGGGTTATGCGCACAGTTATCGACATTAATGAAATAGACGGGACTGCGACCTACATATATACAGGAAACTTAAAGGTCGCCTCCGACGGTCTTGAAAGAATCTATAAAGAAGGACGTGATAAAGGTGCAACCTATTTTAAACTGCAAGAAATGCCAAAGATAAGTCAAGACGGTAAAATAATCTCTTATCATGATCCTGTATTAAGAAGAGATATAGAAGTTTCTCCTGATATGATTGTTGTTGATGATGAAATTTATGCCGACAAAAATAATGCCGATCTTTCTGAAATTTTGAGAGTTGATTTGGGAGCCGGTGGATTTTTACAAAAGGATAATGTTCATCGTTTTCCGGTTTATTCCAACAGGGAAGGAATCTTTGTGGTAGGTCCGGGCAGGGACGTACAGAAATTACAAGCAGCCTGGATGGATGTAGAAAATGCAGCGCTTGAAATAAAGTCTTTTCTCGGAAATGGAATTAAAATTGTTCCAGATAATAAGGCTGTTGTCGACACTGGAAAATGTGTTTTCTGTCTCACATGTTATCGTTGCTGCCCTCACGGAGCTATTTACTGGGCCGAAGAAAATAAGGCCGTTATATCGCCCTTGGCTTGTCAATCATGCGGTATTTGTGCAAGTGAATGCCCGATGGATGCAATTCAGATTGGCGGATTTACGGATGATGAAATTAAAAATAGTGTTAAAAAATCATTAGATGTAAAAAATGAGCCCAAAATAGTCGCTTTTTGCTGTCAAAATTCAGCTTTTGAGGCTGGAGAGATGGCTAAAAAATTTAAAATTAAACTGCCTGATGGCCTCAAGATGATAAAGGTACCTTGTGCCGGCAAGATCGACCTTGATTATATTTTAAATACCTTTGTCGAAGGAGCTGATGGTGTTTTGATTATGGCTTGTCATAATGGAAACTGCAAATCTGAAAAAGGAAACATATATGCAGGATGGCGGGTTGATGATGCACACAGAATGCTGGAGGAAACAGGTCTTGAAAAAGAGAGGCTTAGATTTGTTACTTTGGCTTCCAATATGGGGAGCGGATTTTCCTCGGCTGTTGCGGAGATGGAGAATAAAATAAAGGAAATAGGTTTAAGTCCATTAAGGAATTAGAAACAGCGATAAAAACATATGTTTTGGAAAACAGCGATTTCTTATGCATCAAAGGTTTGCGAAAATTCCCGGCATAGCCACTGGTATGTCTGCGGGTTTCGCAAACCATTATGCATCAATATCTCAGTATATATATATTCGCAAAAAATCGTTTAATTTAGGTAAAAATTAATCATAGTGAGAAATGTAGATTAAACGATCCTTTAAAAAAGTCTTTTATGTCTAACAAAATATGTCTAATACTATGGTCAGTTTAATCTGGAGGATAATAAAATATGGCTGAAGAAGCAATTAAAATTAGTGGGAAAAGAAAAAGTATTTTTATGGATAAGGTAAAAGAGCTTCTTCCTGAGGGGGGAAATCTCAACCTTTGTCTGACCTGCGGAGCCTGTTCATCCGGTTGTCCGGCGACAGGTCTTGAAAACATGGACCCAAGAAAATTTCTGCGCATGGCAGCTCTTGGAATGGACGAAGAGGTAACGAGCACACCATGGGTATGGATGTGCACCATGTGTCAAAGATGTATACATGTTTGTCCAATGGAAATTAACATACCCGGTCTGGTTTATGAAGCAAGAGCGAGCTGGCCAAGAGATACACGACCTAAAGGGCTTATTGGATCATGCGATATGGCGTTGAGAAATGAGAGCTGCAGCGCCATGGGAGCATCACCGGAAGATTTTTCTTTTGTGGTGGAGGATGTTCTTGAGGAGTACCGGGAAGCACAGCCTGAATTTAAAGATATGGAAGCGCCTATTGACAAAAAAGGGGCTTATTTTTTTCTGAATCAAAATTCCAGAGAACCTGTAACTGAACCGGATGAGATGGTTCCTCTATGGAAGATTCTTCATGTAGTAGGTGCTGATTGGACATATGGATCCAAAGGATGGGGCGGTGAAAATTACTGCATGTTTCTTGGCGATAATGATGCATGGGAAAAAACTGTCCGGATGAGTATAAACACTGCCCAGGAGCTTGGATGCAAGGTTTTTCTCAATACCGAATGAGGGCACGTAACTTATGCAGTCCGGTACGGACAGCAAAAATTTAATATAAAAAAGAATGATTTGGAAATTGCCAGCATTTACCAATATTATGCCAAATGGATCAGAGAAGGAAAATTAAAAGTCAATTCCGACTGGAACAAGGATTTAAAGATAAAGTTTACTGCTCAGGATCCATGCCAGATCGTACGTAAGTCATTTGGGGATGAAGTAGCTGATGATCTTCGTTTTGTGGTCAAGTCCGTTGTCGGAGAAGAGAATTTTATTGATATGACTCCCAATAAATCGAATAATTACTGCTGCGGAGGAGGCGGTGGATTTCTTCAATCTGGATATAAAGAGCAGCGCCTGCAGTACGGGATACTAAAAGATAAACAGATTAAGGCCACTGGAGCGGATTATTGTATAGCGGCCTGCCATAACTGCCATCAGCAAATTCATGAATTAAGTGAGCATTATGGAGGAGGATATCCTGTTGTGCATTTGTGGACATTGATCTGTCTTTCCCTTGGAATCCTTGGTGAAAATGAGCGTGAATACCTGGGTGACGATTTAAAAGAAGTTGCCGTTTATGGTGCTTGAATTGACTGATTCGAATCTCTTTTTTTATTAAAGCAGTAAAATTTTGTATCGATTGGTTATATTAGGAAAGCTTATGGTTACAAATCGTTGTTTTGTTGTAACCATAAGCTTTTATTTAAATCGAAGCTTATCTTATGTCTAAAATTGCAATCCTAAATGCCGGCGGACAATACTGTCATTTAATAGCTATAAGAATCAGAGAGCTTGGTGTTTATTCTGAGATTTATAAATTTGACACAGATCCGTACGATCTTAAATATACAGACGGTATAATCTTATCGGGAGGACCTGATAGCGTTTACATGCCGAATAGTCCCAAGGTTTCCAGTGGGTTGTTTGATATAGGTATTCCAATACTTGGAATCTGTTACGGCTTTCAACTGATGGTTCAAATGCAAGGAGGTGTGGTAAACCTTGGTAAAATAAAGGAATTCGGGATTGCAAATATAAAGATCAATAAAAAAGATTATATATTCGATGGGCTAAATAAAAATCAGACTGTTTGGATGAGTCATGGCGATACTGTAGAAAAATTGCCTGAAGATTTTGAATTATTATCTTTAAGTGATAATAATGTAATTGCAGCAGCGGGTGATTTAAAAAAAAAAATATACGGTTTTCAGTTTCATCCGGAAGTTTCCCATACAGTATATGGAAAAGATATACTGAGTAATTTTGTATTTAAAGTATGCAAAATAAAACAGAAAGACTGGAATCCAAAAAATAGAATTAAACCGATAATTGAAACGATTAAAGACAAAGCCCAGGGTAAAAAAGTATTCTTTTTTATAAGTGGAGGAATTGATTCAACCGTTGCTTTTACACTTTGCGTAAAAGCCCTGGGAAAAGAGAATGTAAAAGGCATATATGTTGATACCGGCCTGATGCGTAAAAATGAAACAGAGTCCCTGATGGATGATTTTAATCAGTTAGAATTGGATAATATAGAAATTGTTGAAGCCAGGGATAAATTTTTAAGCGCATTAAAATATAAACACGATCCGGAAGAGAAAAGAGAAATCATCGGCAAATTATTTATTGAAATCCAAGAAGATGAATTCATGAAATTTGATTTGGGCAAAGGTAATTGGCTTTTAGGTCAAGGCACCATATATCCGGATACAATTGAATCAGGCTGTGCTGATAAGAATGTTTCTAAAATAAAAACTCATCACAACAGGGTCAATGAGATTTTAAAGCTGATAAATGAAAACAGAGTAATAGAACCATTAACTGATTTTTATAAAGATGGTGTCAGAGAATTGGCTCGATCGCTTAATCTGCCGGATCATATTGTAATGAGAGAACCCTTTCCAGGGCCTGGTTTGGCTATACGATGTATCTGTTCCGACCAGGAAAAATATATAATAAAAGATGATAGACTAAAATTATTTTTATCAAATTTCAATTTAAACGGCTTTTCGGTTCCTGTCAAAACTGTCGGGGTTCAGGGAGATTTTAGAAGTTATAAAAATATAGCGGTGATATACGGAAATGCCCCTTTTTTTAAGTTAAAAGAAATATCTACTAAGATAGTAAATAGTTTTGATGAAATAAATCGTGTCGCCTATATTGTTAAAACAGAATCACCTGTTGATAAAATGCGTATATATAAATCTTATATCTCAACCGACAGGCTGAAAAAGCTTAAGGAAGCTGATTATATTGTTAGAGAATTCATAGATAAACATAAAGAACGATTACCGGAAATATGGCAGTTTCCTATCATTATTTTTCCTTTAGGTTATAATAACGATGAAACAATTGTACTGCGTCCAATTCTTTCATCAGACGGCATGACAGCAAAAGTTGCTGAAATAGATAATAAACTTTTAAATAGATTGGTTGAAAATATTATATCCATAAAAGGTGTTTCCACGGTTTTGTATGATTTAACCAACAAACCGCCTGGAACTATCGAATGGGAGTAAAAAGGAAATTGTTTGGAGGTTTAATTTGGCTCGTATTACCATAGAAGATTGTTTAAAGCGTGTACCGAACCGGTTTTTACTGGTTCAAATGGCTTCAAAACGTGTAAG
This sequence comes from uncultured Desulfobacterales bacterium, assembly GCA_964600725.1. Taxonomy (GTDB): domain Bacteria; phylum Desulfobacterota; class Desulfobacteria; order Desulfobacterales; family CAZRLQ01; genus CAZRLQ01. Next base: position 231 of record CAZRLQ010000077.1, on the reverse strand, counting down.
GCAGATCAGGGAAGGATCTGACTATTTGGTAAGTTCACCTAAGAATGAAGATATAGTGGTTTCATTACGGGAAATTGCAGCGGGAAAGGTTTTTTTGAAACAGATCAATCATTATAAAGATAAAGAGGAGGAAAATTCCGATTTGTCATAAAATTTACGAGGTCTGTAATTACAGGAAAATAAAACCTAAATCCTGCATTCAGTTTTCGCGAAATGATTATATCTGCCTCA
>CAZRLQ010000076.1:0-8930 GCA_964600725.1 uncultured Desulfobacterales bacterium | reverse complement strand
AAGTCACATTTTTCACACCATAAAGATTGATATGATACGGTTTAAAAGATTCAATGATTATTCAGAGGCAGCACTTTCCGGACATATTACATCCATCGTATTTTCATTACTGATTATCAGCTCCATTATTTTGATCAAGTCAGACTCTTTTGGGGCGGATACCGGGGCAGATGCTAAAGATAAATCAAGGTTTACTGCATCTATCTATATTAAACAGAAAGTCGAAATTGCCGGTGAAAAAATTTACTTAAAGAATATATCGGACATTGATGGAAAGACAGATTTAAAGGAGAAGGCAGGAGAGATAAATTTAGGTGCGGCTCCGCGACCGGGCAGAAAAAAAAAGATTCCTGGAAAATGGATTGCCTCAAAGATCCGTTCTCAAAAATGGATTACAGGAGAAATACGAATTTTATTTCCAGAATATGTTTGTGTAACAAGGTCGTTTCAAACAGTTTCGATAAAAAAATTAGAAAAAATATTTAATAACTATATTGCATCAAAAATAAAGGGGAAAAAATTTAAGATAAACTCTTTTAAGGCGCGGGGGATAAGAAAGATTCCCCTTGGCAAAGTTGACCTGAAAATTAAAAATCAGAGCAGAAGAAAAATAAAAGGAAGAATCAATCTGCTTGTTGCAGTATATGTTAATGGAAAAAAAGGTTCAAAAATAACTCTTTCAGGCTGGATAGACAGGTATGAAAATGTCGTGCACACAAATCGTTTAATTCCCCGAAATGCTGTTTTGACAAAAAAAGATCTTTACATTAAATCGATAAACATTTCAAAAGCTCCAGATGGTCTTGTGACATCTATCGAAGATGCAGCAGGGAAAGCAGCTAAATTCACAATCAGAAAAGGTGCATGTTTAAAAGAGAATATGCTTGAGGTACCGCCGCTTATCCATAAGGGAGATATGGTAAAACTTGTAGCGAAAACCGATTTTCTTACAGTTTTAACATGTGGTATTGCAAAGAGCCATGGGGGAATGGGAGAGCAGATAGTAGTAGAAAATATTAGATCAAAAAAAATAATTTTAGGCCGTGTTGTAGATGCATCTACTGTAAAGGTTCTGTTTTAAACTGGTATCTTCTGCGGGTTTCGATTTTTTCATTCGCCAGGCATAAGAAGTTGTCTGAAACCCCCCTGCCCTCTTTCGCCCGATCTCTGTGCAATATTCAAATTTTACATCAAGTGAATCAGATATTAGCGATTAGCTGTTTATCATGGATTACCCGCACTAATCCGTGAGGAGACATAATTAATTATTCATAAGAAATACAAATCAGAAGGTGAGCCGGGCAATGTTTGAACATGTCAAGTTTCTGATTTTCCTGCTTTTTATCATTTTTTTGATTTGTGCGGCGGGATGCGCAAAGATTCCAAAAAAGGTCTTGCCGACGACTGTTGCGAATAAAAAGAGTCAACCCATGGTCAAACCGGTTTTTATCCCTTCTTCCCCTTCTGAAGGATCATTATGGACGGATTCAGGGGAAATGTTTTTTGTGGATTCAAGGGCGAGAAGGGTTGGCGATACGGTTACAGTCGATATCATAGAGAATACGTCATCCAGTATTGATGCTAATACAAGTGCCAGCAGAAAATCGAGCATAGATGCGGGCCTTTCACATGCTTTGGGGTACATACGTGCACTTGAAGAAAAAAACAGAAATTTTAATCTTGATGACAAGCTTTTTCAGTCCAGTCTGGAAAACAATTTTAACGGAAAAGGCAAAAGTGACCGGAGCGGACGTGTCACGGCTTCGGTTGGCGCAAGAGTTACCGAGGTGCTTCCCAATGGAAACCTGGTTCTTTCCGGAAGCCGGGAAATGAAAGTCAATAACGAGGTTCAGTATATTACGGTTTCCGGCATAATAAGACCGAAAGATATCAGCTCTGACAATAGAATAAAATCAGTATATTTATCAGATGCCCGAATTGAATATTATGGGAAAGGTGTCTTAGCCGACAAGCAAAGACCCGGATGGGCTTCTCGTATTGTAGATCTTCTCTGGCCATTTTAATGGCTATTTTGCCCGATATCTGCGTTACGCTAAAATTTTAATCCTCAAAATACGCAAGTGTATTCCTGCGGTTAAAATTTTAGAACGCCTTGATCTCGAACAAACTATCCTATTTATGGACAGGCACTTCTTAGCAATTCCGGTAATAAACTGTTTTGAATAAATAAAGGTTGCACAGGTTCAATATTTTCATCCTCATGTTGTGTCCATCAGGTTATGATGGTTATTGGAGAATATGATGGAAAGCAAAATCTGCAGCAGTAAAAACCTGTACTTATGCTGGGCTCTTTGTTTTTCCGCATTGCTGTTTGCACAAATATTTATCACGGGAATAAAGCCCGTCCATGCGGCAAGGATCAAAGATATCGCTTCAATCAGAGGCATTCGTACAAACCAGCTGATAGGATACGGCCTTGTGATCGGCTTAAATGGCACAGGTGACAAATCCGGCACGGAATTTACAATACAGTCTCTTGTCAATATGCTTGAAAGAATGGGCATAAATGTAGACAAAAATCAGGTTAAAGTTAAAAATGTTGCATCGGTTATGGTGACGGCAAAAATGCTTCCTTTTGCCAGAATAGGGAGCAAAATGGATGTCCTTGTTTCATCTGTCGGCGATGCAAAGAGTCTGATGGGGGGAACATTACTTCTTACACCGCTTAGAGGTGTAGATGGAAAGGTCTATTCTCTTGCACAGGGTCCTGTTTCAGTCGGAGGCTTTGGGGCAAGTGGTGCCGCTGGAGGAGGAATCTCAAAAAATCATTTGCTGGCTGCAAGAATAGCAGGAGGAGCTACAGTTGAACGCGAAATACCAATGGATTTAAATGGGAAGAAAAAATTGACAATGGCTCTTTTCAGTCCTGATTTTACAACAGCTCTCAGAGTATCAAATAAAATCAACAGAATAATGGGAGAAGGAATTGCCAAAGCTGTTGACTCTGGAACAGTAGAGCTGAAAATTCCCGAAATTTTCAAGGGTAATGTTGCAAAATTTCTTTCAGATGTTGAAATAATCGATGTCGCTCCCGACAGCCCGGCAAAAATTGTTGTAAATGAAAAGACAGGCACGGTGGTTATAGGCGAAAATGTAAAAATTTCAAGGGTGGCTGTCTCTCACGGCAACCTCAGTATATCGATAAAAGAGTCCTTGAATGTCTCGCAGCCCGGCCCTTTCTCAAAAGGCAAAACAGTTGTAACGCCGGATACCGGTATTGAAATAAGGGAAGAAAACGACAGGCTGATGATTGTTCATGGGGGTTCAACCATCGGTGAACTGGTAAAGGCTCTTAATGCTATCGGTGTTACTCCAAGAGACCTTATCAGTATTTTCCAGAGTATAAAGGCGGCCGGGGCCTTGCAGGCCGAACTCGAAATAATTTAAGCGCCAAAACAGCGCTTCGAGCGAAATTCGAAACCTGACCCAACTGCTCGCAGACATGATATGCGGACCCATAAATCAGGTGAAAGGAGATATTTTGCAAATGCCCCGGGGAGTCAAAAATGGAAATAAATCAAATTAATAAATCTATTTTTCAAACAAGACTGTTAAATTCCGTTCACCGGGATAAAGTGTGCAAAAATTCCGGTATCCTGGAGCAGAAACCTGATGACGGCATAGAAGATGAAAAGCTCAGGAAAGCCTGTTCGGATTTTGAGGCGATATTTTTAAACCAGATGTTTCAATCCATGAAAAAAACACTCTCAGGCGACTCCATGTTTGGCAATAGTCATCAGAAAGATGTATATGAATCTTTATATTATCAGGAAATGTCAACGAAAATTTCAAGAGAAAACGGGCTGGGGATAGGAGATGCCTTGTATCGGCAGCTCAAAGAGATTTCAAATACATAATCTTATAGCCCGAGGATTTACAAATCGCCTGCTGCATGTAAAACGGGTAGTTTGATGAAGACCCGTCGAAAATGTCCAAAAGGCTATGAACATCGAACGTCCAACGCCGAATCCGAAACGGCCGAACTTTTTACTCGAAGTTCAAGTTTTTTAAGCTATTCAAAAATCATCTTTATATAACCTGTTGATTTTATTACTTTGATGTGTTTGAAAGAGTTTTTTGTATTCTAATAAATTCAGTGACTTATAAAAAACTTGATCATCGAGTTTTAGGATCATACGGACATAGCCCGTGGTTTAATTGAAACTAATTGTTTTCCACATCTTATTTTATTTTCAGCCCCCTGCTCCAGGCTATCGACTTTTTTTTTATCACAAAAGCAATAACAGTTGGCTCAGATCCCGTCTTAAAATGCATCCTTTATTTCCTGGTTTAAACTTTTTTGATGTCAGTCTTTGCCTGGGAACTAAAAACAGCTTCCATGCAAGTTTTTAAGAAAAATTACAAAATATCCGATAATAGTCTGGAGAGAATTTTATGAAAAATTTTGCCGATAATATAAAGGATCTGTTTAATAAAAAACTATTATTATACCGTGATTTAGAACAGATAATCAGACAGGAAAGAGAATATATTGCTGAATCGAATATCGATTCTTTATGGGAAATTTCTTTATCTAAACAAGAGCTTGTTTCAAAAATCGAACAGATTCGCCATAATATTTTAACAATTTTAAGTAAAGCTTCCATTGTTCATGATATGGATGTTTCATCCTTTAGTCTGAATAAAATATTTTCTCTTATGCCGGCTGAGCTTGGGGAAAAAACTAAAAGCTTTCGTATTCCCCTGATTGCAATAAAAGATAAAATTTATAACCTTTCAGGAGAAAATAAAGAATTTGTCGAAAAATACCTTGAAACTATTAATGAACTTGTTGAAATTATATCAAATGCCGGCAATCCGGAATATGTTTATAATTGTAGCAGGTACTTTAAAGAAAACAGCAAAACCAGCCTAAAAACCAGTCTATTGCTGAGTAAGGAGATATAGCCATGTCCGGACTTGGAATGCTGCTGAATACAGCAAAAAGCGCCATTGCAGCCCACCAGATTGGCATGAATGTAACCGGCAATAATATTGCAAATGTTAATAACCCGACTTATAGCCGGCGAACAGCATTATACAGTTCAAAAATGCCCGTCCAGATCGGCAGGTTTATATTCGGCACAGGGGTTGATATCCAGCAGATAAGAAGATCATGCAATCAGCTTATTGAAAACCGTCTTTCCGGTCAAAAATCGAGTCTTTCCGCAAATGCTGAAATGTCTGCCTACATGAATATATTGGAGACTTCTTTTAATGAAAATTCCGAAGCAGGTCTTAGCACTCAAATGTCCGGCTTCTGGAATTTATGGCAGGATCTTAGCAATAATCCTGCCGGATCTTCGGAAAGAAGCGGTCTATATGAAAAAGGGGTATTGCTTTCAGATCAGTTCGATTCTCTGGATGCAGATCTTACGCAGATTAAAGTTGATATAAATAAGGATATAGAAGCGGCCGCCCACAAAATTAACAGCCTTACATCAGATATTGCAGCGATTAATGGAGAGATAGTTGCACTTGAGACCGGAGGCAATGCAAACGACCTGAGAGACAGACGAAACGCTCTTGTAGCTGAATTGTCGGAAATTATCGATATACAAACGTTTGAACAGACAAACGGCGAAATATCCGTTTCTACCGGAAATGGATATTTGCTGGTAAACCATACTGATGCATATTCACTTAAAATATCGGAAGGCCGGGTCGAATATTTGAGTTCAAATGGTGGAAGCATCGATATAACAGATGGTATTGATGGAGGTAAAATAGGGGGTTTGTTTAATATGCGGGACGAAGTTGTTCCAAAGTATCAAGCGGAGCTGAATGAACTTGCAAAGCAATTTATATGGTCAGTCAATCTGCAGCACAGCAAGGGGATCGGACTTGAATATTTTTCTTCTTCCGTTACAGGAACATACAGCGTATCTGATCCTGACACGGCTTTAAACTCGGCAGGACCGCCGGTCAACCTTTCTTATGGCGATAATATCGAATCAGGGAATTTTACGTTGTGGATCCAGAATGACAGTACATCTGCCAAGACAGCCGTAAATATAAATATCGACCCTGACACAATAACGCTGAACGAATTTGCCGCCGCTATTGATGCTGCAAGCGGAATTTCAGCCTTCGTCAATGGTGACAGTGAATTGGTGCTTAACGCCGATGACGGCTTCAGCTTTTCTTTTTCCGATGATACCGGCATTGCGGCAGCTCTCGGCATTAATACCTTTTTTGAAGGAGATGATGCAGAAACGATAAGAGTAAACAGCCTGCTGAAAAATACGGATTACATTGCCGCTGCAAAGCTTGATGAAAATGGAGAATTTGCTGCAGGAGATAACAGTAACGCATTGAGCATTGCCGATTTACAGTATCAGACACAAAATATTTCCCAGTGGACTTTTGAAAGGGGAGGAGGTGCTGATTCAACAAATCTGTCCATCTCCTTTGAAGATTTTTATCATTCAATGCTTGGATCAATGGGAATTAAATCAGCTAATATATCCAGCTCCGTTGAATTTAATGAAGTCATGGCCGCCAAACTTGGTGAGCAAAGAGATGCTGTTTCAGCCGTGTCCCTTGACGAAGAGATGGTAAACATGATGAAGTATCAGCATGCTTTTACCGCCGCATCCAGACTGCTTAATGTCGCAGATGAGATGTTAAATACGCTGATTGAGCTCAGGTAATTATGGAACGAAAGGGAAGGTTTTAAAACATACTATATAAAGATTTTTGAAATCAGGAGATGAACATGCGTGTGCCAAACAGAACATTATATAATGCTGCTCAATATAATCTGGGCAAAGTCCTGCAAGAAATGTATGACGCCAACAAGATGGTGCAGACCGGCAAACGTATCAATTCCCTTTCAGATGATCCAGTCGGACTTTCCAAAGTGCTTGGTTTAAAATCAGGTTTGTCGAATCTTGATCAGTTGGAAAGAAATATAATAACCGGAAGATCCTGGCTCAATGCTGGAGAGACCGCCCTTGACAGTGTAAAAGATTTGATATCCGACAGCAAGATTCTATGTTTATCTATGAGCAACGGCAGCATGACTGATTCTGAACGGAAAGATGCAGCAGCTCAAATAGATGGAACATTAAGGCAGATACTGGAACTTGCCAATACAAAGGTGAACGGGCAGTCAATCTTTGCCGGCACAAAGACGGACATCAGACCTTTTGTATTTGACAGCAAAGAAAACCCGGCAGAAGTAAGCTATTTAGGCAATGAAAGCGGCTTTAAAGTCAAAACCGGAAAAGAGACGGATATGGTTGTAGGTCATAATGGTGAATCGGTTTTTTTTGATTCTTATGTCAGGATTGATGAAACGAATAATCATTTAGATTTCAGCGTTGACAACGGTTTAACGCAATTGACTGCAACACTTCAAAGCGGCAGGTACACACCTGAAGAACTGGCTGCCGAAGTGGAAAGAGCTATGGAAAAAGCCGATTCTACTGAGACCTATACAGTATCTTACGACTCTGACAGCAGATCGTTTACAATAACGAGTTCAGGCAGCCTGCAGCTTTTATGGAATTCAGGAAATAATGCAGCAACAAGTATTGCGCCGGATATGGGTTATGAGAATAAAGATGATACAGGCAGCACATCTTATGTAAGCGACAGCCGGGTTCAATGGGGCATTTTCAATTCTTTGCTCGATCTTAAAGGATATCTTGAAAATAATGATGTTGAGGGCATAGAAAGATCCATAACAAAAATGGATACACATTTTGAACATATTGTCGGCACTGTTTCCGATATTGGATATAAAGAACAGAGTCTGGACATAAAAGAAAAAATCATCTCTGATCTGGGTTTGGGATATCAGGAGAACAGGTCTCGGATTGAAGATGCAGATATCTTTGAAGCGATTTCATCTCTTCAGGCAAATGAGACGGCATACCAGGCTTCTTTAGCTTCATCATCAAGGATTATGCGGCTCAGCCTTGTAGATTATCTAAAGCAATAGAAGTTTGAATCACGACTTTATTGCCAGGGAGGGCATATGTTGGTTTTGACGAGGAAAGTCGGTGAACGGATTAACATTGCTGATGATATTATTGTCACAATTATTGGGATTAACAAAGGAAATGTAAGGCTCGGGATTGAGGCTCCAAAACAGCTGACTATTCTCAGGCAAGAGATTTACGAAAGAATTCAAAAGGAGAATCTGAGATCTGCTCGACAGACTCCTGCCAATGTTGCAAATGTTACAAAGGTTGCCGGTCTGTTGCGAAAAAAGGGCATCAAGGAGTAAAGTGTTGGAAATAAAAACAAAACAGTTTGGTATCGTTCGATGTGAGGAAAAAAAGATCATTTCCATGCCTGGCGGAATGCCCGGTTTTTCAGGAACAAGGCGGTTTATTGTTCTGACCCGTGAAGAATCGCGGCCTTTTTTCTGGTATCAGTCTGTGGATGATCCGGATTTGGCCTTTGTAATTATTAATCCTTATCTGTTTAAGCCCGATTATTCGGTTGACCTCCAGCCGTGCATCAGGGAAATGCTGTGGGAGAATGACAAAAGAGAGAAATTGAAAGTGTATGTGATAGTGAACGCTGCAAGCGATAATCCTGAAGAGATAACAGCCAATTTAATGGGACCGCTTGTCATAAACATGCAAAAAGGCGAAGCTGTTCAAATGGTTGTACCAAACTGCTCATATTCTCACAAGTATCCCATTTTCAGAAGGGATCACATATGAGATAGATTTATACCTAAATCCTGCAAGCTCCGAGTTTGCCGAAGACCTGCCTGCCGCAGGCAGGTCTTCGGCAAAACCGGCACTCCCTGAGGGTAAACTATTTTTAAAAACCGCAGCCTTTATGACCGCATCAAACCGGTGCGTGTCATGCAAGTACAACATTTCTATAATTCGCTGATATTAAAAGCATAATTTTCTTTTTGAAAATAGTTTATGCTGGTTTTAGGT
>CAZRLQ010000075.1:5175-9065 GCA_964600725.1 uncultured Desulfobacterales bacterium | reverse complement strand
GCGCGTTTGATGCCCTGCATCTTAGGCAAAAGCAGCGCTTGCAGAATTTAGGTAATACTCAAAATATACAAAGGCGCAGCCGTGAGTCGCCTGAAGGTTGAACCTAAATCTGTTTTAATTTTTTTTTCGCGATTTCCGACTCAGTTGTTTTTGGATATTTTTTTATTAATTTTTTCATAACAAGACGAAAATTTGTTTTATCCCCAATATTAAGAAAAGCAAGGCCCTGCTTCAGGAGTGCGGCCGGAACCTTATTTCCTTTCGGATATTTTTCTATTACCTTTTGGTATTCTAAGATAGCTTTTTCAAACCATTTTTCACGATAATATGTTTCACCAATCCAAAATTGTGCGTTATCAGCCTGTTCTGATTTTGGGTTCTTTTTTATTAAATTTAAAAATCCCTTGCGAGCAGCTTCAAAGTCATTTTGATCAAATTTTTGTTTTGCCGACTTGTATACTTCATAATCTGAAAGTTTTTTTTCATCTAAGTTACTAACTTTATCTTTTGAAACAGCTTTTTTGTCAGAATCAATAAAAGAATCGTAATTTAGATACTGTTCCAACTGTTTAATACGCTTTTTATTTAATCTGGATATTTTTTCCAATTGGATTGTTTTTTTATTTAATAAAAACTCAATTTCTTCAATTTTTCCTTTTAAAAACCGGCTGCCTTTTCTGAGTTCATCAAGTGCCGCGCGGTTTTTTGCTGATTGTAATCTAACCAGTTGATTTTTTTGCTCCTTTCTTTTAAAGGCATGATCCATTTCAGAATTAATCAACTCCAGCCTTTTCTTTAAATCTAAGTTCTGCCGCTCCAACCAGAAAACCCGGTCATTAAGTGCAACTAAATCTCGCTGAAGAGCGCATCCGCAAAACAACACAAAGCTAATTAAAATTATTAAGCCAGTCAGTTTCATTTTTATATGTGAAAGTTTGTATATGATGAAATATAGATGGTTTCAAGAACGGCGAGAAAAAGAATCAAGCCGGTTCACATTATATCTTTAATATACCACCATACCCAGGTACCATTTCCAGCTTTTTTCAGACAGCCTCGCAGACCGGATTTTATATGTGATAATGAAATACAACCGTCGATGAAGATGATGGATTAAACTGTTAAGCGAGAGCATTCGATGGTGTCCGGCACTCTCGCTTAACAAGGTGGTGCACTGCCGCGTCAACTTATAAATTGGTAGCGTTTGTCTTGCTAATGGGCACAACAAAGCATAAAAAGTGAGGCAGCGCTTAGCATCCATTTTGTAAATCGCTAAAATTCCTCTTTATATAAATCTATTCAACAACAAAATGTACTCGCCTGTTCTTCGCCCAGGCCTCTTCATTTTTACCTGGATCTACAGGGCGTTCTTCTCCATAGCTAACCGGAGTTAATCTTGATGATTCTATGCCAAGATCGATCAAGAAAGTTCTGGCGCTTTCAGCGCGCCGGTCTCCAAGAGCAAGATTATACTCATTTGTGCCGCGTTCATCACAATGCCCTTCAATAATTACGGCAACATCCGGATTTTTGAGAAGCCACGCGGCCTTTTCCTGCAAGACCTGCTGTGCGTCAGGACGAAGAGTTGAACGATCGAAATCAAAGTAAATATCTTCAGCCATAAACCGGTTCTTTTCAGCCTCCTTCTCGGCCTTAACTGCTTCAGCTCTCATGAGTTCCTCTTCTCTAAGCCGTTCTTCTTCCAATGCTTTCTGTCTTTCCATTTCTTCCATTTTCGCCTTTTCTGCAGCGAGTCTTGCGGCCTCTTCTTCTGCCTGTTTATCTACCATGGGTTTTGTTGATTCAATCGGCTGTTTTTCACATGAAACAACAAATAACAATCCTGAAAATATAAATATTATGGCTAAACTTATCAACGACTTTCTTTTCATCTTTTCCTCCTTTTAAAAAAATAATTAAAATGTTTAATTGTCGGTGATTCTTGGCGACCACGCCGGATCTGTCTGATCTCCGGGCAAAGCAAGTAATCGCCGTTGATCAGCCCCACAAACCGTCATAACATAAAGCCTGGATCTTCCCTCTCTTGTTGAACTGAAAACTATCATACTTCCGTCAGAAGACCATGAAGGAGATTCGTTATTACCCGAATTTCGGGTTAATTGAGTCATTTCTCTTCCGTCAATACCAATCACATATATATTAAATTTCCCATTATCTGAAGAAGAATAGGCTATCTTATCTCCATTTGGAGACCAGGAAGGTGTTGTGTTGTAGCGTCCTTGAAAAGTCAATCTTTCAACTCTTTTGGTATACAAATCCTTTAGATAAATTTGAGGTGTTCCAGACCTGTTTGATACAAAGGCTATCTTTCTACCATCTGGAGACCATGCAGGTGATACATCTATGCCCCAGTTATCTGTAAGTTTTTTAATAATTTTTCCTGCTCCGGTCAACAGATAAATTTCAGGATCTCCAGAAAATGAAAGAGTTGCGGCCAGGGCAAATTTGCCAGGAAACCAGGAGGGGGAAACATTGATACCTTTTTTGGAGACAACCGTACCACGTTTTTCTTTTAAATGCTTTATATATAGATCGGGGTTACCTTTTGCGTATGAAGTATAAGCAATCCATTTTGCATCAGATGACCATGCAGGAGAAAGAGTTATATTTTTAGAATAGGTAAACTGTTTAGGATTGTGGCCGTCAAAGTCGCAAATAAATATCTCCTTGTTTCCCGTCCCTGTGGATACAAATGCTATTTTACTGTTAAAAAAACCTTGCTTTCCGGTTAATTGATAAATCACTTCACCGCAAAAACGGTGAATCATCTTTCGGTAATCATCTTTAAGACCTTTGTATCTTTTACCCACAAGCAATTTCTCTTTAAAAGTGTCATATAACCGCAACTCCATCTTAACAATATCTTCATCTATTGAAATGCCTCCCGTTATTAGAAGCTCTGAACCGATGACCGTCCAGTTTTTAAATTTTATGGCAGGAATAACTATATTATAATTTTTTCGATCTATAAGGTAGGTATTTCGGTTTATTATTTTGAAATATCCTGTAAATTCAAGAGATTCAGAAAGCAAAGAGGATGCCTCTTTTGCTATCTGCTTTTCCTGGTATCCATCGTTAAGGGTTTTGAACAATGGAACAGCCAATGGAATTTTCCGCAGAAAAGGATTGCTGATATCAATATAACCATAATCCGAAGAACAAAAAGCCGGACAAGCTATCAATAACCCTGCTGTAAGAAAAAAACAGATAATATTTTTTCGGCCTGCCGCCATTAAATAATCCTTTTTAGAAGCTTATTTAAAAACCCTTAGAATTTGCTTGTGGTCAAAGATAAAAACATAATGCTGACACATCTCTTCCTGCAGCAAAAATAGACTCCGGGTATTTTGAGTATGGTGTTAAAGCAAGGTGGTTCATCACGGATTAGTGTGATAATCCGCGATGAACTGTTATTAGCGCTTAGCTTTTAGGTGTTAGCTGTCCAAGCTGGAACAGCGGCAAATTAACAGCTAACGGCTAATACCTGATAGCATAAGTTCAATTTATGTACGCTTAAAAAATGAGTCCGTTGCAGAGATTGTGGAAAATAGCCATTTATCGGACAATCTCCTATAACTGTCTATTTCCTGGTTCCTTATTTCATTACACCTTCCGGTGTAAATCTGAGACCGACAATGATAAATGGTTCCAAAACCCCCGGGGGATGAGGATCAACCGGATTGGTTTTCATAATGGCTCTATTAGCCGATTCATCCAGATAGCTGTTTCCAGACCTTTTATCAAACCATATATCTTTTATTTCTCCATTTGGCATAACCATGAATGCAAGTTCAGCAACCAGTCTGTTGCGGCCTCCAGCCATTTGTCCGGAAAATGCCCAATTTTTCTGAACCTTCAAAGCAATTTCA
>CAZRLQ010000075.1:0-5075 GCA_964600725.1 uncultured Desulfobacterales bacterium | reverse complement strand
TTTTCAAAACTTTGACCCGTACGGTTTTTTCCGGTTTTATGAACTTTATTTTTCAAGCGGTCAATTGCGGCTCTAAGCGGGTCAGGCCTTGTCTTCTCTAATTTGCCTTCAATCCGCTTTAAAGCATTTTCCACTATTTTTGAAGATTTAAAAGTCTCTCTTTTCAGAGAGGTTTTGATTTTAACCTTTTTTTGAACAGAAGAAGCCGTTTTTGTAAGATCTTGTTTTACTTTCGGTTCATATTTTACTTCTGGTTTTACTTTGGGTTTTAGATCTGTTTTAACTTTTTTTATCCGGCTTTTGAGTTTTTTCGTTTTTACCAGGCTTTGTTTTTCAGGCTTAGACTCTTTCTTGGAATTGGAAAATGTGACAAGATTAACATCTATAACAGATGGTGTAGACTTCTTATTTAGTTTAAAGTCAGGTATAAAAACCAAAACAGCGATAAAGATAAAATGTAATAGGAGTGAAACAATGAGAGCTAAAAACCAGGTATGTGAATCTCCTTCCGTTTTGCTGTAAAAATCAACGTAAGCGGACATAGTTTCTATTTACCAGTTTTTTACTTTCCGTTTATTATATTTTCAGGATTTTTCATTTTGTTCTTCAGGTGCTGAAGTTATCATGCCGATTTTTTCAAATCCAGCCATCTTAACCTCGGACATAACACTGATAACCATTCCATAAGAGATATCTTTGTCTGCTTTGAGATAAATTTCTTTGCCACCACTTCCCTTAAGTATATTTTTCAGCTTTTCTTGAAGAGAATCGAGCTTTACATGAAGGTCGTTAATATATATTTTATTATTATTGTCAATACTGATTACAAGATTTTCTTTTTCAGAAGTAAACGGCTGCGATGATGCTTCAGGCAGAGTAACATTTAGCCCTTGAACCATCATCGGTGCGGTTACCATAAAAATGATCAAAAGAACCAGCATAACATCAACAAAAGGTGTTACATTAATATCAGACATAAGGCTCTGATCTTTGCTGCTCAGTCTCATTTCTTCTCTCCCTCAATCCGCATAATGTCGCGTTCAATTATATTTAAAAAATCGGCAGAAAAACTTTCCAGCTCAGATTCGATTATTCGTATCTTGTTCACAAAATAATTAAAGGCGATTACAGACGGTATAGCCACAGCCAAACCTGCAGCCGTTGCGACAAGTGCTTCAGAAATGCCTGGAGCAACCACTGCAAGGCTTGCAGAGCCCCTCCGCCCAATCCCGTGAAAAGAATTCATGATACCCCATACAGTTCCGAATAAACCGATAAATGGAGTTGTATTCCCTGTCGTGGCAAGAAAAGGAACCATTTGTGACATCCGGGTCACCTCGGTATTGATGGATCGTCGCAATGCTCTTTTAACATTATCGATCCCTGCAAATCTTTTGCTCAAAGATAAGGTTTCCGATCCTTTTGTTTGCGAATTCTGAGATGTCTGGGATGTTAATGGAATACCTGAACGGCTTAATTTTTTTATTTCAACATATCCTATGCGAAAGATTCTGGCAATTGGACAGTTATGAAGCTGCTTTGCCTTTGTAAAAGCATCAGAAAAATCTTTGCTTTTCCAGAAAAAATCTATGAAGCGAGCTGATTCTTTAAAAGCTTTTCTAAGGTATATATATTTTGTTAAAATAATTCCCCATGAAATTATGGAAAAAAAAAACAGAACAAGCAGCACAAACTGAACCATAAGGCCTGCATTTATTATCATTTGGATTATATTAGCATCATTGTTCACTATAAAAACTCCTGTTTTTATTAAATTCTATATAGTTTAAGAGGATTTTTTTTAAGTTTTTCATTTGCCTCTTTTAATTTTTCTTCATTTGATATTACCACGACGGCTCTTTTTGTTTCATTTTCATCAAAATATTGATTTGCTGTATTTAAAACCTGATTGCGGTTTAGAGAGAGAAGCCGCTCTTTGAACTGTTTACGCAAATCGTCGGTCAGGGAAGTTATCTTTCTAAAAAATGCCTTCTTGGCCGCCGGTCCAGGGGGGTCTGGTTTATCAATTTCGGAGCATACCTGAAGAACTGCTTCCTTGATATCTTCGTCAGTAAATTTTCCCATTTTGATGAAGGGAAAAACGCTGTCATATACATCTAAAGTAGAAACTATATGGGGATCCCTGTAAGAACCAAAACTAAACAGTCCGCTGCTTGCATCATATAGGGAAAATCCTCCGTATGCTCCCCCTTTTTCACGAATCTCGCGGTGCAAATATGTGGATTTCAGCACCTTGCTTATTACCGACAAGGCTGGTGCATCTTCATGTCCTATTGGCACTGTTTCAAATGTACTTGCCACAAAGGAAACGGCGGATGATGTACTCCAACCTTCCCTTGGAACTTCAGCGGCGGGCATTATTTTTGGAGTAATAAAGCCATTGGCTGGTTTTATTGATTCAGACGATATATTATTATCCATCTGTTTTTTTATGGCCTCTGCATGGGGTGATGCATCTAATAAAGCATTATCTTCGCCGATCATTGTCATTTTAATATTATCACTTGTCAAAATATTTTTACCAATAAACGATAAATCAGTCGAAACAGCCTTAAGTTTATCATCTGTAAGGCTATCGGTTATATCTTTTATTGTCTGTAGCTGGTGGACACCATGCCATATTTCGTGCAGCATACAAGATTGTGAAAAGTTTCTCGAAGCAAGTGATATTGCAAATCTGTGTCCATTTTGGACAATCATCGATTCCATTTTTGCCCTGTACTCTATAAGGAGGCTTTTTATACGCTTAAGATCGGAAAAGTCGAACATGCCAACATATTCTTCTATTATTTCAAACATCTTGTCTATATTACGGACAAGACACTTTCCATTTAATGCAATAAGGGGGAGACAGGACTTTGGTTTTCTATTATCATCGCAAGCAAATGAAGATAAGTTTATTCCGCCGGTATATGCATCTATAAGCCGAACCATCTCCGTATAGTCCTTTAGTTTTGTGCCGATCTTGGAAAATGCATAGCAAAAAAATGGAATAAGTGGAAGCATATGTTTTTCCAGCATTCCGGTTCCAGCAAAAAATGAAAAATATAAAATGCCGGAAGTCGGCTGTTTGTAAAATGTTGCGGGTATGTTGCCAAATGGCTCTGTTTCTTTTACAATTTTAATCAAAGGGGAAATATCTTCCAATTCCAGAGTCGGAAGAATTGAAAGGTTTTCCCTTTTTTTCTGAAGCTCTATTAATGCTTTGGAATCGTTATCTATTTTTTCAAGATCAGAAGGGGTCATACCAGACAGTATAGCGTCAAGCTTTGAAGTAACCCTGTTGTTTTCCTTTACTTCTTTTAGCTGATCCGGTACAAGCGTAAGCAAGAGCCTGTGAGAATTTTCAAGAAAATATTTTTTAATCCGGTTTTCAAAGAGAGGGCCTTTAGAAAGTTCTTCATTAAGCCTTTTAAGATCAGCATCAAATTGAAATATTCTGGCAGGATCACCACCATGGAGCCAAGTACTGAAAAATAAAAAAAGAAGATTTAATCCATATGGATAAGGATGGTTTGTTATTTCTTTGCGGCTAAACTCCATTTGATGAATGGCTGAATCAATCAGTCTTTTTTCAATACCCTTTGCTGCAAGATCCTTCAAAACATTAAATATGATTGCTTCAATTTTAGAATCATCTGTCTTTTTCGTATCTTTTAAACCAACAGCAAACATGGTATCCCTGTTGTCAGATACATAGCCTGTTCCGTCACACAAGGCTGTCCCCAGCTCTGAGTCAATCAAAGCCTTGCGCAATGGAGATGCAGAATTTCCAATAAGTATCTCAGCCAACAGTGTAAGAACCATAACTTCATAAGAATCTTTTATGTCTACTGTCAACCAGGCAACGCAGATCTGACATTTTTTTGACGGGTCTTCATTTTTATCAAGTGGATATGAATATGTTGCTTTTCTCGGTTTATTCCACATGGGTTGAGCAGCGACATCTGTTTTTGGATCAATGAAGTCAAAGTTTTTTAATATTTTCTCATTAATAAATTCCAGATTATCTTTTAATGGTAGATTTCCATATGTATAAAAAAAAGCGTTACTTGGATGATAATGCCTTCTGTGGAAAGCTATAAGCTGATCATGTGTCAAATCAGGAATTTCAGCAGGATCTCCGCCTGAATTGTGTCTATATGTAGTAGAAGGATAAATGGCATTTGACAGGGATCTGTATAGAACCTGGTCTGGTGATGACATGGCGCCTTTCATTTCGTTGTATACAACGCCTTTGTAAACAATCTTGCTGAGGCCTGTTTCCGTTGAATCATCATTTGAAACTTTTTCAATTTCCATCCGGTGCCCTTCCTGTTTAAAGCTAAGCTCGTCCAATTTGGGGAAAAAGACAGAATCAAGATAGACATCCATCAGATTGAAAAAATCTTTTCTGTTTTGAGTTGAGAATGGATACATGGTCCAATCCGGAGCAGTAAATGCATTCATAAAGGAGCTGAGGCTCCTTTTAAGCATGGAAAAGAACGGGTCACGAACAGGAAATTTTTTGGAACCACACAACACCGTATGTTCTAAAATATGTGCAACACCAGTTGAATCAACCGGTACTGTTTTAAACGCCACGCTGAATGTATTTTCATGATCATCATTGCTGATATGAATATGTTTTGCTTTTGTGTTAATATGTTCCAGCTCATAAAAAAAAGAATGTATTTCTTTAAGTTCAACTCTCCTAAGTATACGATAACCGCAAATAGTTTGACCGATGTGAAGATCGGGATTGTTTTTGTCCAGAAATCTGTTCATAAAAAACCTTTTAGTTAGTGTCCATCCAGAAATGAAGATTATTTTTTTCGCATAACCTGTATGCACCGCGCACAGGCAGGCGCAGATATCGGGCAAAAAAACCATTTATGGATGGGCATTAGGTAATAATTTATTAATGCCGGTTTTGTAATGCTTCAGAAGGAATTTTTTTAGAAGTTACTTTTGCCAATCAAAATTATATCAAAATTAAAATATGATAAAAGCAGAAAATGGTTTTAAATTTTGAAATTGGCTCAAACAATTATGATATGATATAAACTCCGCGA
>CAZRLQ010000074.1:5213-9158 GCA_964600725.1 uncultured Desulfobacterales bacterium | reverse complement strand
CACTAATTGAACTTATGTTGCCAAGTGTTAGCGATTAGCTATTATTCATAATGGATTAGTGGTAAGTCAGGAATTCAATAACTCATAACTCATAACTCATGAATAAACCAGACAGACAAAAAGTGTCTATCGCTATTATTGGAATGAGCTGTTTTTTTCCAAGATGTTCCGGATTAAAAGAATACTGGCGGCTTCTCTTTAATGGCGAAGATGGAATAACAGATGTTCCGGAAACACACTGGTCGCCGGAGGATTATTTTGACAAGGATCCTAAAAAGCCTGATCATACCTACTGCAGACGGGGCGGGTTTATTTCTCCAGTTCCGTTCGATCCGACTGAATTCGGCATTCCTCCATCTTCCCTTGAAGCGACCGATACTTCTCAGATTCTCGGCCTGGCAGCCGCAAAAATGGCAATGGAAGATGCCGGATATGATGAAAAAAGAGAGTTTGATCGAAGTCGGACAAGCGTTATATTAGGCGTTACAGGAACACAGGAACTGGTCATCCCCCTGAGCAGCAGGCTTGGTTATCCAAAATGGCGGAAAGCCCTCGAAAATTCGGGTGTTTCACCTGAAAAAAGAGATGAGGTTGTCAGCCGTCTTTCAGAAGCCTATGTCCCCTGGCAGGAGAATTCGTTTCCCGGCCTTTTGGGAAATGTTGTGGCGGGAAGAATCTGCAACCGTTTTGATCTGGGGGGAACCAACTGTGTTGTCGATGCAGCCTGTGCGAGTTCGATGAGTGCCATACATCTTGCAGTTATGGAACTTTCAGCCGGAATAAGTGATATGGTTATAACCGGCGGTGTAGATACTTTAAGTGATATATTTATGCATCTCTGTTTTTCCAAAACTCTTATCTTATCACCAACAGGAGATGCAAGACCATTTTCAAAGAATGCAGACGGTACCGTGCTTGGAGAAGGGGTTGGTATTCTTGTCTTGAAAAGGCTGGAAGATGCGGAAAAAGACGGCGATAAAATTTACGCTGTTATAAAGGGCATTGGAACTTCAAGCGATGGTAAATCACAAAGTATTTACGCCCCAAGTTCGAAGGGACAGGCAAAAGCTCTTCGATCAGCCTATGAAAATGCTGATATTGATCCATCCTCGGTTGAGCTTATAGAAACACACGGCACCGGCACAAAAGTCGGCGACAGAGTGGAATATCAAGCTCTTAGTCAGGTTTTCAGTCAATCGGTTTTAAACGGCACAAAATCAGCCATCGGCTCTGTTAAATCCATGATCGGTCATACAAAGGCTGCCGCAGGAGCAGCGGGTATTATCAAGGCAGCCCTTGCTCTCTATAATAAGGTGCTCCCGCCCACCCTTAAAGCCGAAAGTCCTGACCCGAACCTGCGCATCGATGAAGGCCCTTTTTATTTAAATACAATAAGCCGGCCATGGTTTTCCAGAAAAGAATATCCAAGGCGTTCCGGTGTCAGTGCATTTGGATTCGGCGGAAGTAACTTTCATCTGGTACTTGAGGAATACCGAAAAGAAAAAGAGGAAATTTCCTGGGACGGCGGTGTTGAAATAATCGCCTTATCGGCTTCAACAGAGCAAGAACTGACCAAACTTATTTACCGTGCAAAAAATCTGTTTAACAATTCTTTGACGGCTGCTGAATTTTCACAAAAAGCCGCTGAAACAAGACATGCATTTTCAGTAAAAGATCCGTACAGACTTTTGCTGGTACTGAAGCAGTCGGCTCAACCCGGTAAAGAGTTATTTTCTCCAACCTATTTGGCATCGGGCCTTTTAAACGACGCATTGGCCGCCCTTAAGTCAGACAGTTACAAAAACAGATGGCAAAAGCCGAATATCTTTTTTGGAACAGATGAAAAACCAGGAAAGATTGCCTTTGTTTTTCCAGGACAGGGAAGTCAATATGTGGAAATGGCTCGTGATCTTGTCTGCAATTTTCCGAAAGCTTTTAAAGCCATCGAGAAGGTAAACAGCAGGTATAAAAAGTCTCATAATTTGAGCGATTTTATTTATCCATATCCTGCTTCAGACTCTATTAACAGAAAAAATTCTGAAGAAAGATTAAGGAAAACCGATATTGCGCAGCCTGCTATTGGAGCAGTAAGTCTGGCTATGCTTGAAATCGTATCGGAATTCGGTGTTCAGCCGGATGCTGCATGTGGACACAGCTTTGGTGAATTGACTGCTCTTTATGCGGCAGGCCGCCTAAATATGGATACTTTTTTGCACCTTTCAATTTTCCGGGGCACTGCCATGGCGTCGGAAGGTGAAAATAATGGTACCATGCTTGCAGTAAATGCGCCTATCGACAAAATTGCCGATCTCGTGCAAGATTCAGAATCAGACATTATTCTTGCCAACAGAAACAGCCCTGTTCAAGGTGTTCTGTCCGGTTCAGTCAAAGCGATTGACGAGGCTGAAGAAAAATGCAGAAAACTTGGATTCAAAATAAAAAGACTGCCGGTATCCGCGGCATTTCACAGCAGATTCGTAAAAAATGCCCGGGATTCTTTTAAGGACGCCCTAAAAGATATTGATATATCTGATTCAAATATTTTGGTTTTTTCCAATGTAACAGGAAAGCCGTATCCCAAGGATCCAGACGAAGCAAAAAAACTTCTGGCTGATCAGATTTTATCTACAGTTGATTTTATATGCGAAATTGAAAATATATTTAGGAGCGGTGTGGCTACATTCTTTGAAATCGGACCCGGCTCTGTCCTGACCGGTCTGATACGATCGATATTAAAAGGTCGGGATTTTAATGCCTTTTCCTTAGACAGCTCAAGTCAAAGAGAATCAGGAATATACGATCTTGCAAAAGCGCTTTGTCATCTTGCCTCGTTAGGCTATCCTGTTGATTTAAGCAGATGGGAATCGCCATCTGTTCAGACAAGAAAAAAGTTGATGAGCATTCCAATAACTGGTGCAAATTATCGATCAAAATTAAAACCAAAAGACAGACCGACAAAATCCATGATAAAACAAACACTTAAAAAAACGGATCAACCGGTTTTCGAAAGTAATAAAAATAATAAAAGCATCCCTGATAAAGAGAGACAAAGGCAAACAAAAAAAGAATCAGAAAGAGAGCCGGATTTTAAGCCAAATTTTGTAATCAATGCTTTCCAGGCAGTTCAAGAGGGTTTAAAATCAATGCAGGCGCTGCAGCAGCAGACCGCTGAAACCCATAAGAAATTTTTGGAAACCCAAACAGAGGCAGGCCGAATGCTCCAGGATATGATGGAAAATACCAGGCGCTTGGCGGAAACTTCAATGGGAATTAAGGTATTGGATTTACAAAACAGCAGCAGGTCATATGATTCTGCCCAGGAAATCATAGAAAAAGATTCCGCAGACCGCACCCCAAAACAGACAATTGAACATAGAGTTGAACGTACAGGTAAACCGCTGAGCAATGCAACTATTTTTGAAGATTCGGAAATACCATCAGATTCGATTGCATTGATAAAATCTTCAAAAGAAAACTCTTCTCACAAACAGAGCGTTGAAATACCTTCTGAAGCAGCAAAGCCGGCAAATGATGGCGGTAAAGATATAGAAAAAATCATCTTGAATGTGGTGAGTGATCTTACCGGTTATCCCGTTGAAATGCTGAGGATGGATATGGACATTGAAGCTGATCTGGGAATCGATTCCATCAAACGGGTTGAGATACTCTCCGCCCTTGAAGAAAGAATGCCGCAAATTCCTTCCGTGACTCCTGATGTTATGGGATCGATGAAAACTTTAGGAGAGATCGCAGGCTATCTTGTCCGCTCTGAAAACGGCAATAACCTGTCTGACCATGACCTGAATAGAACAAAAGAATACGTTGAAACAGAAGAAGATATGGGAGCAGCTTCTTTGGTCTTAAACAGCTCTGATAAAAAAACCGGTTCAAAAGATATAGAAAAAATCATCTTGAATGTGGTGAGTGATCTTACCGGTTATCCCG
>CAZRLQ010000074.1:0-5113 GCA_964600725.1 uncultured Desulfobacterales bacterium | reverse complement strand
GACTCCTGATGTTATGGGATCGATGAAAACTTTAGGAGAGATCGCAGGCTATCTTACAGGCACTTTTGCAAAAGAGCATTCAAGCGAATTTTTAGAATCCGAAAGAGATAACAAAAATTTCGACAAGTCATCTGGCCGGCTTGAAAATTTTTCGGGGGAATCTGCAGAAGCGCATGCTTATCTATTTGAAAACATGAAGGATAAAGTTGAAAAAAAAGTTGTGTCGATTTTTAAAGCGCCGCTTGATCAGACTGAAAAGCTGATGATCCCTTCAGACCGGAAAATTATTATAACAGATGATAAAACCGGACTTTCAAAAGCAATCGCCGATCAGTTAGCATCTGTTGATATTGAGACGGTTCTTGTGCCGCCTGAAGGTCTGGCAGATATTTTAAAAGGAAAAAAAGATATGCCCCCGGCAGCCGGATTGATAATTGCGGCGGGGAATGAACCGGCAGGTAAAGTCGGATATGACAGATATGATGATAAGTTCTTGAGAGATGCTTTTGCTTTGGCAAAGCATTTCTTTATAGATTTAACTGAAGCCGCAAAAAAAGGAAGCGCAATATTTGCAACCATTAGCCGTCTTGACGGTGCTTTTGGATTTAAAGACCTGATAATTACCAACCCTTTTCAAGGAGGATTGGCGGGTCTCGCTAAAACCGCTGCTCTTGAATGGAAGGATGTTTTTTGTCATGCCATTGATATCGCACCGGACTGGAATGATAATAAAGAAATTGCAGAAGCAGTTGTTGACGAACTTTTGAATTCAGATCCCATCTGCCCTGTTGAAGTCGGGCTGAATCCGGATGGACGTTACCTGTTTGAGCTTGAGTCTTGCTCTTATCCAGAGGGGAAAATAGATATTGATAAAGGTGAGGTCGTTGTTATAACCGGCGGTGCAAGAGGTATCACCGCTTCTGCTGCCCGAATTCTTGCCAGACATGCAAAACCGGTCATAGTTCTTCTCGGGCGATCACCGGATCCTTCCCCTGAACCTGATTGGATGGTATCTCTAAAAGATAATGGAGCAATCAAAAAAGCAATCCTTGAAAATGATTTCAGTAACGATATGCCATCTCCGATCCTGCTTGAAAAGACTTTTAAACAGAGAATGGCTAACCGTGAAATTTTAGTTAATATTAAGGATCTGAAAAATCATGCTTCAGATGTACTCTATTATTCCGCTGATGTTCGTGATCCTGAGCGTCTTAAATCGGTTCTAAATGATGTACGTTCCACCTATGGACAGATAAGAGTGATAATTCATGGATCAGGTGTACTGGAAGACCGTCTGATTACGGATAAGACCTGTGAGCAGTTTGAAACTGTCTTCAGCACCAAGGTCAAGGGACTTCGTGCGCTTCTTGAAGCTACAAAAAAAGATGACTTGAAATATCTTGTTCTTTTTTCATCAATTACTGCACGTATGGGGAACAAGGGGCAGGTTGATTACGCCATGGCCAACGAGGTCTTAAACAAAATCGCCCAACAGGAATCATTTAAAAGACCGGATTGCAGGGTGATATCAATAAACTGGGGGCCATGGGACGGTGGAATGGTATCTGCAGCCTTAAAGCGTGAATTTGAGCGAAATAACATAGAATTGATTCCCACAGATGCCGGTGCCCTTTCTCTGCTTAGCGAGATGAGAGGAGATAAAAACGCTCCTGTTGAAGTTGTAATAGGCGCGGGCATAAATGCCAAAAGCGTAAAAAACCGAATAAGCTCTTACCTGACAAGGCAGAAGACATTTTTATCTGCAAAAAGAGATGAGGAACTCTCTCTTGCCTTTAAGAGCGAGATAGATGTGGATAGATTTCCAATTCTTGAATCGCATATTCTGGATGGAAAACCTGTCGTACCCTTTGCACTGATGTCCGAATGGTTAGGATACGGGGCTCTTCATGAAAATCCGGGATTGATGTTTTGCGGTTTTGATGATCTTCGTCTGCTGAATGGAATTCGGCTGGATCATGAAAAAAAGGTAATCCGCCTCATGGCGGGTAAGGCTAAGAAAAAGGGCTCGGTTTTTGAAGTAGATGTAGAAATCAGAAACGGAATAAATGGTAACAAGGAATATATCCATTCCAGAGCAAAAGCTATCTTAGCTGACAGATTTTTACCCCCCCCCTTATTTGAAAAATCATTTCAAATCGATAACAAAGCCTATCTGCGCAACATAGAAGAGGTTTATGAAAAGATTCTCTTTCATGGTCTTGATTTGCGCGGAATCAAGGAAATAACCGGTTATTCATCAAAAGGTATGACAGCCAGGGTCTCGGCTGCGCCGCATCCTCAAAATTGGATGGCTGAACCTGTGAGAAGCAGATGGATAAGTGATCCGCTTATTCTCGATTCTGCATTTCAGATGGCAATTGTATGGTGTTTTGAAAAGACAGGCCTTGTCTCACTTCCAAGCTATTGCGCCGGTTACAGGCAGTATCGAAACAGATTTCCTGATGAAGGTGTTACAGCGATATTTGAAGTAAAGGATTTAAACAATTATAAAATCATGGGAGAGTTTATTTTCCTGGATAAGAAGAATCTTGTAGTTGCCTCTCTTACCGGATATGAAGCTGTTATGAATACTTCTCTTATCAAAGCGTTTAGAAACAATGACCCAGGTTAAAAAATCAGCGGTTAAAAAGCTTAAATCAACTGCCGTTTTAAAAGAGATTATGGCAAAGCATTATTTTAAGCTTAATAAAGCCTCCCGGGAAAAAAGCAGTAAAGTTGCCTGGTGCTCAAGTGTCGGTCCTGCCGAACTTCTCAGAAGTATGGGGTTTTTGTTATATTTTCCGGAAAACCACGCAGCGATTCTGGGCGCAACCAAAGCCGCGGAAGAGTATATTCCGGCTGCAAACGCTGAAGGATATTCGCCCGATATCTGCAGTTACCTGACAAGCGACATCGGTGCTTACCTGAAAGGGATAACCCATCTTTCCAGGGCTTATGACCGAATCACGCAGCTTCCGGATCCGGATCTGCTGGTTTACAATACCAACCAGTGCCGCGACGTAAAAGACTGGTTTATCTGGTATTCAAAAAAGTTTAATGTTCCATGTATTGGAGTGGAAAGTTTCTGCGGTCTCGATCATGTAACAAGGGATCATGTTAAAGCTGTAAGCTTGCAAATGGCGAAACTTGTTCCAAAGCTCGAAGATATTTCAGAAACAAAGTTCAATACAGAGCATTTTCAAAAGACCATTGATCTTTCCCGAAGATGCAGTATCCTGTGGCGTCAGGTGCTTGAATCCGCCGCAAACAGACCGAGTCCTTTTACATTTTTTGACGGAACAGTACATATGGGACCGGCTGTGGTTGAAAGGGGAACAGATGCTGCAATCAAATATTATGAGTATCTGCTGACTGAACTTAAGCTAAGAACAACGGCCGGCATTTCTGCTGTAGAAAACGAAAAATACCGTATATACTGGGAGGGGATGCCCATCTGGGGCAGGTTGAGAAAAATGGCCGAACTCTTTATCAGCCTTAATGCCTGCGTTGCTGCATCCACATACTGCAATTCATGGATATTCTCCTCGCTTGATCCACAAGAGCCATTTGATTCCATGGCCCGTGCTTATACTGAACTTTTTATTGTAAGATCCGACCAGGCCAAAGAGCGGTATATTGAAAAGATGGTAAAGCAGTACAAAATAGATGGTATCATTTTTCATGAATCGAAAACATGCCCGAACAATTCCAACAGCCGCTATGGAATGCATCGGCGTTTAGCGAAGGCTCTTAATATTCCAACGGTTGTAATTTATGGAGACCAGAATGATCTGCGCCTTTTCAGCGAAGAACAATCCATAACAAAAATAGAAGCCTTTATGGAGCAGATAAGGGAAAACCATAAATGAGCGGCTCACTCTACCTTGGTGTTGATGTTGGCGCATCTGCTACAAAAGCGTTGATAATAAACAATCACAGCTCTATTGTCGGCAGGGCTGTTGTCTCAAGCGGTATGGATTTTAAAAAAGCGGCGAAACAGGCGGTCGAAATTGCCCTTTCCAGTGCAGGTTCTTTATTTTCAGAAATAAAATTTATCGTATCAACAGGTTATGGAAGAGAGAGAGTTGATTTTGCCGGCATTACCAGGACTGAAATTTCATGCCACGGCCATGGCGCATATCACTTTTTTCCTGAAAAGATTACAGTTGTCGATATTGGGGGACAGGACAACAAGATAATAAAGCTGAAAGAAGATGGAAAACTGCTCGATTTTAAGATGAACCGCAAATGTGCAGCAGGAACAGGTGCTTTTATTGAAGAGATTGCCCGCAGAATCGGTCTTGATAAAGATGAAATGGAAAAATTTGCACGGCTTAGCAGGGCTGATGTCAAGATCGGATCTTTTTGCACAGTATTCAGCTTTACTGAAATCTTAACAATGATCAAAAAGGGGATTAAGATTCCGGATATTGTAAAGGCTGTCTTCCGGTCAGTGGTAAAACGTATTATGGAAATGGATTCTATTTCCGGCAAGATTGTTGCTACAGGAGGTGTTGTCGAACATAACCCGATAATCGTCGAACTTTTATCTGAAGCCTGTATGACAAAAGTCTTTTCGCCGCCCATGCCGCAGTTTACAGGTGCCATGGGAGCTGCTCTTTTTGCTCTGAGAAAATATCAAATGGAAAAGTATAGAGAAAGGGAGGTATAAACAGTTGTTAGCCTATAAATCGTAATCATTACAAGAGTAGACCAATGAACTGGATCATAGAGAATAAAGAGTGGATTTTCTCAGGAATAGGGATATTCCTATTGGGGTTGGTTTTTAGTTTACTCTTAAAGTCTGGAGGAGGGTCGAGATTCTCGATAAGGTCAGGCAAAAATAGCACCAACATACAAATAAATAAAAACGAAAAATAGGGATGTTTATATGTTTGGTTCGCATTCAATAAAATCGGGGGATCATTGTGCAAATTTTCAAGTTGGCAAGCTTGATTATATACAAGGACTATCACCGAATGAACTGAACAAACTGAGGGATTGGATTGCCCTGGCCATTCAAGCTCAGGCCCGGAAAGATCGCGAATTTGAGAGGCTTGGCACCGCAGCGCCTAATGATAACGATATTTCGTTATTTGATCGCGCAGACCCA
>CAZRLQ010000073.1:5988-9160 GCA_964600725.1 uncultured Desulfobacterales bacterium | reverse complement strand
TATTAGAGTCGATAAATACGGATCTGGCAAGCGCCTTGATGCTTTTGTCGCTTCTGTAACCTCTCGATTTTCACGTTCATTTGCAGCAAAACTTATTTGTCAGGGCAATATTCTGGTTCAGGGAAGAATAAAAAAACCCGGATATCGGCTAAAGACAGATGAAAAAATATACATACATATTCCTTCACCTGAACAAAATTTATTAATTCCCGATCCTGCCCAAATTGATATTCTTTTTGAAGATGAGCATATAATTCTGATTAACAAACAACCAGATCTCGTTGTTCATCCTGCTCCAGGCCATTATTCAAAAACACTGGTGAATAGACTTTTATATCATTGTCCTGATATCGAAGGAGTAGGGGATGAGCTAAGGCCCGGCATTGTTCACAGACTTGATAAGGATACTTCAGGGATAATCATCATCGCAAAAAATAATTTTTCCCATATTAACTTGTCTGCCCAATTCAAATGCAGAAAGGTCAAAAAGGAGTATTTGGCTTTGGTCTATGGGGATGTGAAAGCGAAATCCGGAATAATTTCCAAAGCAATCGGCAGACATCCGGTTGATAGAAAAAAAATGTCGACAGCAAGCCGTCATGGGAAACTTGCCGTGTCATTATGGAAGATTAAAGAACGTTATCATGGTTTTACCCTGCTCCAACTGAGCTTAAAGACCGGCCGCACGCATCAAGTTAGAGTTCATTGCGCTTCCATTGGTCATCCGGTTGTAGGTGATACTTTATATTACAGACGTGGTGCTGTAAAACATCTTCTAATAGGAAAAGAGTTTATAAAATCGGTTAAAAGACAGATGCTGCATGCCTGGCGTATTAAGTTTAAACACCCTGCCAGCGGGAAAGATATTTTTTTTGAAGCGCCAATTCCAGATGACATGGAGAAACTTATATATTATTTTGGGGAATTAGGCCAACAAACGGTAACTTTTCAATAAGTTCCGGCGCCTGTGTGCTTCCCCCTAAAAGTGCAAATTACTTTTGAGCATTTATGAAGTCTGCCCTCATCAGGCAGGAATGCCAAAAAGAGGTAAATTTTTTAGATTCAGTGTAAAAGAGAAAAACCTTTGCAAAACTACCTTCTGCTCTCCAAATGCAATCGCCCTGGAATAAAATTGAAAAACTCTTGACAAAAATTTTTTTACAAGTTAATTTTTTAAAATTGATTTAGTTGATTATTTGAAAATCTATAATTTATAGTTAGCAATAATCACAATGCTGGGGGAGCAGTCACTGCCTCTACTGCCAATATTATGAAAAAAACAATTGAATTGGAAAATCTGATTAGCCTTATCATTATTCCCGTGGCTGTAATACTTATCGGCTGCAAAGAAAGGGGTTGATAATGGCTTAATTACACATCCTTAAAGTATAAACAAAAAACCGTTATCAGCATCCAAAAAGCTGATAACGGTTTTTTGTTTTTCGGGGGGAGCTTATGCTAATGAAAAGTGACAAGGTAAAAAAAGGTATTGAAAGGGCACCACATCGCTCTCTTTTTAAAGCAATCGGTTATTTGGAATCCGAAATAAAAAAACCGCTTATCGGTATCGCGAATTCAGCGAATGCTATTGTTCCAGGCCATACCGGTCTAAACAAAATAGTAGAAGCTGTAAAAGCGGGTGTTTACATGGCGGGCGGCACTCCTGTTGAATTTGGAACGATCGGGGTTTGCGACGGTATTGCTATGAATCATGTTGGTATGAAGTATTCCCTGGCGAGTCGTGAAGTGATTGCTGACTCTATAGAGGTTATGGCTTATGCTCATGCATTTGATGCGATGGTTATGGTGGCAAGCTGCGACAAGATTGTTCCGGGAATGCTTATGGCTGCCGCCCGCCTTGATTTGCCCGCCATTATGATAAGCGGTGGGCCCATGCTGGCCGGTGTGCACCCTGAAAAGGGCAGGGATGAAAAGATCGATCTTATCACAGTTTTTGAGTCCGTTGGAGCGGTACTTTCGGGTAAGATGACAGAAAGTCAGTTACATCTGATCGAAGATGCCGCATGTCCGACATGCGGATCATGTGCGGGTATGTTCACCGCAAATTCCATGAACTGCTTAACTGAAGCCATTGGCATGGGGTTGCCTGGCAATGGAACGATTCCAGCCGTTATGGCATCTCGTATCCGTTTGGCCAAGGAAACCGGAATTCAGATTGTAAACCTTTTTAAAAACAGTATAACGGCAAGAAAAATTATGACTGACAGGGCCTTTAAAAATGCTCTTACAGTCGATATGGCATTGGGATGTTCAACAAACACTGTTCTTCATCTTACGGCAATCGCAAAAGAAGCGGATATTAAAATTGAATTAAACCAGATTAATGAAATCAGTAAAAGAACTCCGCATATCTGTTCACTAAGTCCTGGTGGGAAGTATCACTTGGAAGATTTGGACTATGCTGGTGGAATCAAAGCTGTTATGAAAGAACTTTCCCGCAAAAACCTCATCAATAATGATTGCATTACAGTAGCCGGCGGAACAATCGGTGAAAGTATCAAAAACATTCGGAAACCGGAGGTAAGCAATGATGTGCTCCGCTCAGTTGACAATCCTTACCATAGTGAGGGTGGTCTTGCCGTTCTGTTTGGAAATCTGGCTCCTGATGGGTGTGTTGTAAAACAGTCCGCTGTACTTGATGAAATGATGAGCCATGAAGGTCCCGCCAGAGTATTTGAATCGGAAGAAGATGCCACCAATGCAATTATGGCAGGAAATATAAGAAAAGGAGATGTTATCGTTATCCGTTATGAAGGGCCTATGGGGGGGCCGGGTATGCGGGAAATGTTAACCCCGACTTCGGCTATTGCTGGAATGAAATTGGATGCATCGGTTGCGCTTCTTACCGACGGCCGTTTTTCCGGAGGCACCCGGGGCGCGTCTATAGGTCATATTTCACCAGAAGCCATGCAGGGAGGACCCATAGCAATTGTACGGGAAGGCGATATTATTTCCATTGATATTCCTAATAAAAAATTAGCTATCAGGCTTTCCGAACAGGAAATAGAAAATCGGTTGTCCAGATGGTCTCCTCCCAGACCCAAGATAACCCATGGTTACATGGGCAGATATTCACGTATGGTTTCATCTGCAAGCACAGGGGCGGTTACAGGGTAAACCCTGACGGCAATGGTGTATAGGGGGCTGTCTG
>CAZRLQ010000073.1:0-5888 GCA_964600725.1 uncultured Desulfobacterales bacterium | reverse complement strand
ACAGGCGGGCGCACGCAGACAGGTTAGGCGAAGATTTTAATCCTCAAAATATGCAGGTGTATTAAAAACGGTTAAAATTTCAGCCTTCCTTGACCATGCAAAAAATTTCTCATTTCAGACAGCCTCTTGGGGAGCAATCACATTATAAGCGAGAAACCAAAACATAAAATTTGAACGATAAAAAGGAAAAGTTTGCCATGATGCTTACAGGCGCACAAATTCTGATGAAGATTCTTAAAGAAGAAGGCGTTGACACGATTTTTGGATATCCGGGTGGAGCTGTCCTTGATATTTATGATGAACTTGGCAGAACGGATATTCGGCATATAATGGTTCGTCATGAACAAGGCGCCGCGCATGCTGCCGACGGTTATGCCAGGGCCAGCGGCGGGGTGGGTGTCTGCCTTGTAACATCCGGACCCGGAGCTACCAATACGGTAACCGGCATTGCTTCGGCTTATATGGATTCAATTCCAATCGTTGTCATTACCGGGCAGGTACCGACAAGTCTTATCGGAAACGATGCCTTTCAGGAAGTAGATATTGTCGGAATAACCCGGCAATGCACGAAACACAACTACCTTGTAAAAAAAACCGAGGATCTTGCAGGGATTATCAAAGAAGCCTTTTATTTGGCCGGGTCAGGCCGGCCAGGACCTGTTTTGATAGATATTCCAAAGGATGTAGCGATCAATAGGATATTATACAGACCCCCGGAAGATATTAAGCTCAGATCATACAATCCTACTTACAACCCGAATATGTGGCAGATAAGCAAGGTAATAAAACTGATAAAAGAAGCAAAGCGTCCTGTTATTTTTGCGGGCGGAGGTGTTATTCTTTCAAAGGCTTCAGATGAACTGACTGAATTTGCACGCAAATTGCAGATCCCTGTTACAACATCTTTGATGGGTCTTGGCGCATTTCCGGGAACCGATCCTTTGTGGCTTGGGATGATCGGCATGCATGGCACTTATCGAGCAAATATGTCAACGGGAGCCTGCGATCTCCTTATTGCTGTCGGTGTCCGTTTTGATGATCGTGTTACAGGAAAAACAGATGCATTTGCTGCGCAGGCAAAGATAGTTCATATTGATATTGATCCAACATCAATACGTAAAAACATCCCTGTAACCATTCCCGTTGTAGGTGACTGCAAGATTACTCTTGGCCACCTGATTAAGCAGATAGAAAAGGAAGAAATCGTCGATATTGGCAAAAAAAGAAAGGAATGGCTGCAACTGGTTGATCAATGGAAAAGCACCAACCCGCTGGCATATAGCCAGAAAAATATAATTAAACCTCAATTTGTCATTGACAGACTGTATAAGATTACAAAGGGTGAAGCCATTATTACGACCGAAGTCGGACAAAACCAGATGTGGGCTGCCCAATATTATCATTTTGACCGGCCTGGGCATTTTATTACATCAGGCGGCCTGGGATGTATGGGTTTTGGGCTTCCTGCTGCAATCGGCGCACAGGTCGCCTGTCCTGACAAGCTGGTTGTCGATATAGCAGGAGATGGCAGCATTCAGATGAATATCCAGGAGATGGCAACCGCTGTTCAGCATTCTCTGCCCGTAAAGGTTGTTATTTTGAACAATAAGTATCTTGGGATGGTCAGACAGTGGCAGGAGCTCTTTTACGGAAAACGTTATTCTTCCACAAATATGGAGTATGCCCCTGATTTTGTAAAACTGGCAGAGGCTTATGGTGCAGTCGGTTTAAGGGCTTCAAAGCCTGAAGAGGTTGAATCCGTATTTTCGGAAGGACTTTTTAACAATAAAACAGTCGTCATGGACTTTCAGGTCGAGCAGGAAGAATGCGTTTATCCAATG
Source organism: uncultured Desulfobacterales bacterium (assembly GCA_964600725.1). Classification (GTDB taxonomy): domain Bacteria; phylum Desulfobacterota; class Desulfobacteria; order Desulfobacterales; family CAZRLQ01; genus CAZRLQ01. The sequence continues at coordinate 4,047 of CAZRLQ010000073.1, read as the reverse complement.
GTTCCGGCTGGTTCACCCATTACGGAAATGCTTCTGGTTTGATTTAATTATTAAGTCAAGGATATTAATAATGGAAGAAGAAAAATATATACTTTCAATTCTTGTTGACAACAAGCCTGGTGTGCTTTCAAGGATTGTAGGATTATTCAGCGGCAGGGGATTTAACATTGAAAGTTTAAATGTTGCTGAAACGACAGATTTTCAAGTATCAAGAGTTACATTGATTACAATGGGTAATGCACCGGTTATTGAACAGATAGAAAAGCAGCTTAACAAGCTGATTAATGTCATAAAAGTATTTAACTTTACAGGCAAAGAATTTGTTGAAAGGGAGATGGCGCTCATCAAAGTGCATGCCAAAAGCGAATACCGTGCCGAAATTTTAAGAATTGTCGATATATTCAGATGCAAAGTGGTTGATGTGGGACAGGATCATTACACTATTGAAGTAACCGGCGATAAGGGTAAATTGGATGCCTTGCTGAGCCTTCTGATGCCGATAGGAATCAAGGAGGTTGCAAAAACAGGTATTATAGCTCTTCTCAGGGAATCGGATAAAAAGAAGATATAAATTAATTACAAATTAGAAATTACAGGATGGTTCCCTGTCATGTGATTTTTAAAAGAGTTATCTGTGGGTCATAATGATGGCTTACGCAGGGGCGAATCTTGTATTCACCCTGAATTTTGTATTCGCACTAATTCGGGCGATCACAAGAATCGCCCCTACATCGATATTGCCGGATACATTGAGCCGAATTTTTCATAGGTTAAAATCGTTTTGTGCATTCTACAAATATTACAGCGCAGGTAACTATCCAGGAATTAGAAATTTTCAATTTCACCGTTTTGCTGGATTTCAATTTTCATACGACAGATTTGTTGAAACTTGGAATATGACCGGTTGAAATTCTTAACAGAATCAGGAGGAGAATATGGCAAAAATTGATTTTGGAGGTGTGGAAGAAGAAGTGATTACATCTGATGAATTTACTTTGGAAAAAGCCAGAAAAATACTGAAGGATGAAACAGTTGCCGTACTCGGATACGGTGTTCAAGGGCCGGGTCAGGCACTAAACATGAGAGATAACGGGATCAATGTAATCGTGGGGCAGCGCAAAGGAGGCGGTTCGTGGGACAAGGCTGTTGCGGATGGTTTTATTCCGGGTAAAACTCTTTTTTCAATTGAAGAAGCAGCTCAAAAAGGAACCATTGTGCAGTTTCTCCTTTCAGACGCCGGTCAGGTAGAAACATGGCCCACAGTAAAAAAATTTCTCAACGATGGAGATGCACTCTATTTTTCACATGGGTTTTCAATTGTTTACAATGATCAAACCCATATTTTCCCACCTGAAAATGTGGATGTCATTCTTGTTGCGCCAAAGGGATCAGGACGTACATTACGAACAAATTTCCTAAAAGGAAGCGGCATTAATTCAAGTTTTGCAGTTTATCAGAATTTTACAGGAAAGGCAAAAGAAAGAACCGTGGCGCTGGGAATCAGTATCGGATCAGGTTATCTTTTTCCAACTACATTTAAGAATGAAGTTTACAGCGATCTTACAGGTGAACGAGGCGTTCTTATGGGATGTCTTGCTGGAGTTATGGAAGCCCAGTACAATCTTTTACGGAAAAATGGTCATACTCCCAGTGAGGCATTTAACGAAACAGTTGAAGAACTTACCCAGAGTCTTATACATCTTGTCGCTGAAAACGGAATGGACTGGATGTTTTCAAATTGCAGCACCACTGCTCAAAGAGGTGCACTCGACTGGGCTCCAAGATTTCGTGATGCAGTTGTGCCTTTATTTGATGAACTTTACGAAAGTGTTGTCTCAGGCAAAGAAACAAAAAAAGTCTTGGAAGCGAACAGCGCTTCTGATTATAGGGAAAAGCTGCAAAAAGAGCTTGATTCAATAAAAAATTCCGAAATGTGGAGAGCCGGAGCAGCAGTCCGGTCTTTAAGGCCCGAAAATCGAAGTTAAAGCCGCTGATATCTTTAGCGGCTTTAAATATAAATAGCGAGCTCGAAGGAGAATATATCATGGAACCGATCCTGCTTTATGATACAACCTTAAGGGATGGGACTCAGGGAGAAAAAATAAGTTTTACCGCCGAAGAAAAGGTCAAGATTGCCAAAAGGTTGGATGATATAGGGATCCACTATATTGAAGGAGGCTGGCCCGGTTCCAATCCAAGAGACAAGCATTTTTTTGAATTAGCTGAAAGCATAAAATTCAAAAATGCCCGCCTGACAGCATTTGGTTCGACAAGCAAACCAGGAATTGAACCTGCTGATGATTCAAACTTGAATGAATTGATTAAAAGTCATACGCCTGCAGTTGCAATATTTGGGAAAAGCTGGAATCTTCACGTTGAGAAGGTGATGAACAATACCCTCCAGGAAAATCTTATAATGATTGAAGAGAGTGTCAAGTATTTAAAGGAAAATAATAAAGAGGTTATATACGATGCAGAGCATTTTTTTGATGGGTACAAGGAAAACAGAGAATACTCACTGCAAACTTTAATGGCGGCTGTAAAAGGCGGAGCTGATATTATTGTCCTTTGCGACACAAACGGCGGGACTCTCAATTTTGAAATCGAACCAATAGTAAAAAATGCTTATAATATACTTAATGAAAGATTTAGTTCACAATCGAATGCCATGCCGGTTAAAATAGGCATTCATGCGCATAATGATTGCGGATTGGCTGTAGCCAATTCCATTGAAGCCGTACATGCCGGAGCTGTAATGGTTCATGGTACAATAAATGGCTATGGAGAAAGGTGTGGCAATGCAGATCTCACATCGATTATACCGATTCTCTGTACAAAAATGGACTGTCCCTCTATTTCAAAAGAAAACCTTGCAAAATTAAAAAATCTTTCCAGATTTGTCAGTGAAACAGCCAATATGATTCCTCTAAACAACCGGCCGTTTGTAGGGAGAAGCGCCTTTACACATAAAGGGGGCATCCATGTAAATGCTATCATGAAAACGCCCAAAGCATACGAACATATGAACCCGGAATTAATAGGAAATGAGCGGAGGGTTTTGGTATCCGACCTTTCCGGCAAAAGTAATATTGAATACAAGGCCAGAGAATTGGGAGTCGATCTTGAATCTGATGAATTTGACAGCCGTAAAATAGTGTCAGAAATAAAACGGATGGAAGAGCAGGGGTATCAGTTTGACGTAGCAGATGGATCATTTAAAATTCTTGTTGAAAAGTTTACAAAACAGTTTAAGCCTCTGTTTGAGTTGGAATCATTTAGAATAAGCATAGAAAAAGATAAAGACCGGCCCTGCCATGCACATGCAACAATAAAAATCTCTGTCGGAGACGAAAAAGAGATCACAGCCGCTGAAGGAAGCGGACCGGTTGGTGCTCTGGATAATGCTCTGCGGAAGGCCCTCGGCAATTTTTTCCCAAACCTTGATTCAATGCATCTTGTTGATTTCAAGGTTAGAGTAATTGATGGCAGGGAAGGGACAGCGGCAAAAGTCAGAGTCCTTATTGAATCACGGGACCAGGATCGTATCTGGAGTACGATTGGTGTTTCCAAGGATATAATAGAAGCAAGCTGGCAGGCTCTGGCAGACAGTTTTCAGTATAAGCTGGCAAAAGAAAAATCTAAGAATCAAGAGTCTGTCTGACCCCCTCCTTTTTTTACTTGTTCCATAGTTTAGCTGTAGAACTAAATCCTCTGGTTTTGCCCCAAATTAGAAATGACAGATAACATGTCAATTCATCCTTTCACAGGGGAAGCCGGCGTTTTTGACCCCCTTTTCGGATTTCGTTATATTGAATCTCGGCTGCAAAAGCGTGAGTACGGTTTAAATTATCGCAAATTTTAGGCAAATAGGCCGGCTATCCACCTCAAATTTGCAACAATTTACCCTCGAACTCAACACTTTTTCGCTTCGGCCTCCTACTTTTAAAACAGGTTCTTAAGCATAAGACCATAAATCATTGGCATTATAATTGCTTAACCCAATCTTCAGTATCGAGTTTTGAGTAATGAGTTTTGAGATTGGGAATG
>CAZRLQ010000072.1:6282-9344 GCA_964600725.1 uncultured Desulfobacterales bacterium | reverse complement strand
ATATTAAAAGCATAATTTTCTTTTTGAAAATAGTTTATGCAGGTTTTAGGTTTAAATTTACATCTTTTGGCTTTTGTTCTAACTTTGGCCATCAGCAGGTGTAATAAAAAAAACCGGAAAAAGATTAATCCGCAGATTAACGGCCGGTCTTTTTTATCTGAGCTAATCTGCGGATAGTTTTTTTCTTTGATAATGACCGAAAATATGACCAACCTCCATCTTTTCCTATAAGACCGTCCTAAAATAAGAAATTTTTTACAAGATCAAGGAAGGAAAGATTTTAACCGCAGTAATACACCCACGTATTTTGAGAATTAAAATCTTTGCCTTACGCATAGATTGCGGAAAACAGCCATTTTAGAACAGCCTCCTGTCTCAGGATTCTTTTATCTGCAAGGCATCAGTGTCAAAGCAGCAGTGAACCAGAAGTAAGCATTACTTTGTTCCGGTCTTTCCGGCCTTTCTTTGTAATCGTTCATCAGCATATTTAATACCCTTGCCTTTATACGGCTCAGGCGGCCTTAATTTCCTGATTGATGCCGCTGTTTGACCTAAAAGATCTTTATCTATTCCGGAAAGTTTTATAATAGTATTTTTGCTGACAGATGCGGTCACTCCTTCCGGTAGATCAAAATTAACAGGATGTGAGTATCCCAAATTTAATAAAATGCTCTTCCCCTTTATTTCCGCACGATATCCTATGCCATTTATTTCCAGAACAGATTCAAACCCATTGGTTACGCCTATTATCATATTGTTTACGAGACTACGGGTTAAACCCCACAATGATCTATTAGTCTTATTATTTGTAATCATGCTGACTAATATTTGATTATCCTGGATTTTTAAATCAATATGAGGATGAATAGACCTCACAAGAATTCCTCTTTCTCCCTTGACGGTTATTACCTTGTCTTTGTATGAAATATTAGTCTTTTCAGGTATCGGAATCGGTTTTTTGCCCACACGAGACATCTATTTACTCCTGTAATAAAAATCTTTTATTATTGCATTTACGATCTAATGAAGCCTACAAATAACTTCGCCGCCCAGGTTATATTTTCTGGCATCCTTGTCAGTCATTATGCCTTTTGATGTAGATAAAATCACTGTACCCAACCCGTTCAGAAAAGGTTTTATGTCTTTACTTTTGAGGTAAACGCGTCTGCTCGGCTTGCTCATGCGGTCAATACCTAAAATTACATGGGTTCTTCCTTCATCTACATATTTTAGATATACTCTCAGTATTCCTTGTAATCTATCTTTTATGAATTTATAATTTTTTATATATCCTTCAGATTTTAAAACTTTTGCAATATTTGTCTTCATTTTGGAACCCGGAATATCAACGCTGTTAAAACCGGCCTTCCCCGCGTTTCTGATTCGGGTCAGCATGTCTGCGACTGGATCACTAATCGACATCGTCTTCTCCATTTAATATTAATTTGTAACTGCCGGCGACTCCGAAGTATTATAGATGTCCATATAAATAATTTCGATGCATTATCGGTCGTAGGAGTATTATAATACGCCTTCCTCCCTCTGGTCTTGTGAAATTAATTATATGAAAAACTATAGTCTGCGACTTTACCGCCGGTGCCTTGCATATTCGATAAATCCGAAAATAGCTCAAGCTCAGGAAAAATTAAAAATATCTACCAGCTTGATTTTATCACCCCGGGAAGCTTGCCTTCAGAGGCAAGGTTTCTAAAGCAGATACGACAGATCCCAAATTTTCTAATAAAAGCTCTCGCCCTGCCGCACATCGGGCATCGGTTGTATGCTCTGACATTAAATTTCGGATTTTTTATTGCTTTCATTCTTAAAGCTTTTCTCGCCAATTCACCCTCCTTCTATACTCCAAAATTCACTATCTTTGAAAACCACTTTATACTTCAGTTTACGTGTCTATCCTGGAAAAGCACAGCAAAAAATGGTTTTTGCCAAGAGTTTATCTGAAAATCTACCCTTCTGCCCAATCTCGGCGTCAAATAAAAATATTATTTCTCAAAACACTAAAGTATATTCCTTAAGTTACACGAAGTAAAACGTTAAGGATACTGACTGTAACTCAGCTTATAAGCGGTTACCTGGCGATTTATTAATTCCTGAATGGCATTCCCAGCAACTTTATCAGTTCTTTTCCCTCTTTATCCGATTGTGCGCTGGTAACAATGGTTACATTAAGACCTTTTATCTTGTCGATTTTATCATAATCAATTTCAGGAAAAATAATATGCTCCTTGATTCCCAGTGAAAAATTACCTTTACCATCAAACGATTTGCCCGGAATTCCCTTGAAATCACGAACACGCGGCAGTGCATTGTTAACCAGTTTGCTATAAAAATCGTACATTCGGTCACGCCTCAAAGTAACCATACAACCTATAGGCATTCCAGCTCTTAATTTGAATGCAGCAATCGACTTTTTTGCTCGGGTGATAACCGGTTTCTGGCCGGAAATAGCTATCAGATCTTCAACGGCTGAATCAAGCAGTTTAATATTGTGTATCGCTTCTCCCAATCCAATATTCAAAACAATCTTCTTAATCTTTGGAACCTGCATGATATTTTTATAACCAAAAGTTTGAACCAATTGGGGGACAATCTCTTTTTCATATTTTATTTTTAAACTTGACACAATAATCCTCCAATACAAAGTTTCGGACAAAAAGTAGAATATATGAGCGTCATCTTAAACGTCTATTATTTCTTTGCATTTTCTGCATACACGAACATTTTTACCATCCCCCAAACGCTGCATTTTAACCCGAACAGGCAACAAGCATTTACTGCACATCAACATAATATTAGAAATATTAATGGGAGATGCCTTTTCCACTATACCCCCTTGTCCCGCCTGTGGATTTGGTTTTTGATGATATTTCAATATGTTAATATTTTCAATGACAACTCGGTTCTTATTTCTAATAACTTTTAGAATCTTGCCGATTTTGCCTTTGTCTTTACCGGAAATAACCTTTACTTTGTCATCCTTCTTAATACGACATTTATTAATTGCCATTTGCCGCTTCTCCACAGTCTTAGTCGTCTAACTCCCA
>CAZRLQ010000072.1:0-6182 GCA_964600725.1 uncultured Desulfobacterales bacterium | reverse complement strand
AAAATCAAAATCGGACTCTTATTGAAAGTCAAGTGAGCCAGTTTCACAATGTTCAATTTTGTTCGAGATCAAGGAAGACGAAAATTTTAACCACAGGAATACACCCTCGTATTTCGAGGATTAAAATTTGAGCAGATATCGGGCAAAAGGGGACGTTTTGAAATTGGCTCAAGTGTTAATTCAAATAAGGCTTAATGATGATTCCTGTTTTATAAAACTTCGGGGGCTAGAGAAATTATTTTCATATATCGTTTGGCTCGCAGCTCCCTTGCAACAGGACCAAATATACGTGTACCTATGGGCTCATTTTGAGCGTTTATTAAAACCGCTGAATTATCGTCAAATCTTATATACGAACCATCTGGCCTACGAATTTCCTTTTTAGTTCGAACAACTACTGCCTTAAGAACATCACCTTTTTTAACTTTAGAATTTGGTATTGCCTCTTTTACTGATGCAACAATTACGTCACCAATACTAGCATACCGCCTTCTGGATCCGCCCAAAACCTTTATACAATATAACACCTTGGCTCCTGAATTATCAGCCACCGTCAATTTAGTTTCAGCCTGAATCATCTTTATCTTCCTTTATAATCAAGCAGCCTTCTCGATTATCTTGCTAACCTTCCACTTTTTACTTTTACTTATCGGTCTTGATTCAATTATCAGCACCTTATCTCCAATGCTGCAAGAATTATTTTCATTATGTGCCGCGTATTTGGATCGTCGCCTGATATATTTATGATAAAGTGCGTGCTTAACAAGCCTTTCAACAAGAACAACAACTGTCTTGTTCATTTTGTTACTTATTACTTTACCTACCAATTGTCTTTTTTTAGTTTTTTGCTTATCCATATCAGATATTTTTACTTATTTGTTTTGCAACATCTCAAAAAGTCTGGGCAACGACGGGAAAATCCCCCTCAATCCCCCTTTTTCAAAGGGAGAAGTACGTAAGGTGCTATAACTTTTTGAGATGTTACTTTGTTTTTTCCTGTTTTATCTTGGGCTCACCATGACTTGGGCTCACCATGAACTGAATAATCCCGATTTCAAATTGAGCTACGATCAAAAGATCAAAGAAGGTTCTATGCTCCGGCATTTTAATGAAATTGGAGGTGAAAAAACAGCCGATATTTAACCATTTCTCCCTGGAACATTATTCAGCGCTGCCTGCATCCGGTTAGCCTCCTGACAGCTTGCTCTCCGGCAAAGCCCGCCTTAAGTTTCAACTGAAAGAATTCTTTCGCTCACCTGAACTGTATATTTCAGGCCGGCTTCATGCCGGCAGTGATGAAAGTTAACTTCTGAATCGAAAAAATTAAACTGCCAAGTGGTCTTCCATCCGCATAATCGTATTTATCCTTGCTATATCTCGCCTGATCTGCTTTAATTTGCTGGGATTTTCGAGTTGATTAATTTCCAATTGAAAACGTAAATTAAACAATTCTTCTTTAAGATCAGACAATTTCTGTTTTTTTTCTTCCAAGGTCATCTCTCTAATATCACTTGCTTTCATCATATCTGCGGCATGAGACTCCGTCTGAATCTTTGATGCAGACGAGGAGGAATGACCGCTCTCCTTTCTATTAATAATTGCACGACATTAAAAAATGCCGTACCTGTTAACCATGCAAACTAATGTTAAGTTTGCCTCCTTTCGGAGTTAGAGCCGCATCGTCAATGTTGGAATGGCTTGCTAAGCTAAGCTCACCGTTCCTTACCCCGACAGAGCTTTTAAAACTAAAGCGATAGAGCCCGGAACGTGCGGAATATTGTTGACTATAAGTCGCTTCTTTCAATAAACTTTGTTTTAACTGAAAGTTTATGCGAAGCAAGCCGCAGAGCTTCCATGGCCATTTCTTTATTTACACCGCTCATTTCATAAAGAATTTTTCCAGGCCGAATTATTGCAACCCAACCTTCAGGAGCACCTTTTCCTTTTCCCATTCTGACTTCTGCGGGTTTCTTTGTAAAAGGTTTATCGGGAAATATTCTTATCCACATCCTACCGCCCCTTTTTACATGTCTAGTCATGGCAACACGAGCAGCTTCAATCTGCCTGGAGCTAATTTTCCCGCATTCAATTGCCTGCAAGCCGTACTCACCGAAATTTAAATCAGACCCACGATAAGCTACGCCCCTCATCTTACCGGTTTGCTGCTTGCGAAATTTAACTTTTTTGGGACTAAGCACTTATTTTTCTCCTGTTTATACTAATTGCCGTTAATCGCAACTGAATCTTTTTTTAGAATCTCACCTTTAAAAATAAAAACCTTTACTCCTATAATTCCATATGTTGTGCGGGCTTCCGTAAAACCATAATGAATATCAGCCCTTAGAGTATGCAAAGGCACCCTGCCTTCTTTATACCATTCAGTTCTTGCCATCTCAGCTCCACCTAAACGTCCGGAACAGATAATTTTAATCCCTTTTGCACCAAAACGAATAGCAGAAGCGACCCCCCGCTTCATTGCCCGGCGAAAAGCAACTCTTCGAACAATTTGCAAGGCTACATTTTCTGCAACAAGCTGAGCATCAATTTCAGGCTTTCTTACCTCCTGGATGTCAATAAGTATTTCCTGAGATATCATCTTTTCAAGTTCTTTTTTAAGTTGTTCTATTTCTGAACCTTTCTTTCCTATTACAATTCCAGGCCTGGCAGTATAAATTCGGAGGCGGACACGCTTTGAAGACCTTTCGATTTCAATACTTGAAATTCCTGCATGATAAAGTTTTTTCTTTAAAAATTTTCTTATATTATAATCTTCCAAAATATAATCAGAATATTTTTTTTCGGAATACCATCGTGAATCCCAAGTTTTAACAATTCCTAGTCTCAATGCTATCGGATTTACTTTCTGACCCAAGCTTTTACCTCCTTAAATTTTTTCTGTCTGACAATCTATATATTTCCGCTAAGGTAGTGAGTCAAAATAACCTGTACAGATTGCGCAGAATTTTATTTCGTCTTCAAAGCACGAGGAAAGCGCATAATAGATTATGTAACTGACGAGTAACACAGAAGACGGAAGAAAAGACAAGTAAGATGTGTAAGTTATTTTGACTTACTGTCTAAGCTAAAATTACTGTAATATGACTGGATCTTTTCAATATCCTTGTGCCTCTGCCCCGCGCTCTTGCCCTGAATCGTTTTAATGTAGGACCCTGATCTACTATTATATTACGGATAAGTAATGTATCAACATCAACGTCCGGCTGTTGATTGGCGTTTGCCAGAGCAGAACGAATCACCTTTTCCAAAATACTGGTTGCTTTCTGAGGCATGAATTTGAGGGAATCCAATCCAGATTCAACAGGTTTACCTTTTATTGCATTAATAATCTTGCGCACTTTCTGAGGTGAAATACGCGCATATTTATTTATAGCTCTAAATTCCATGGCTGATATTTCCTTTTCGCAAGCCGGATATCTTCTTAACTTAAATATTTAGCATTCTGATCTTATAGCCTTTTATCCTTCCTGATTAGGATGTTGTAATCACGGCCAGCTATGAATCCACTGAAACTTCTATGAATACGAACTGTCAGAAACTTTTTGACGATCCCACCGCGGGAAGAGCATTTTTTAAGAAGTGTAACAGGCAGAAACACCGGTTACATTTTTACTCTGCTCTTTGCTTTGTATGCCAAAATCGTCAAAAATTTGAACCATCCAGCATTATTGAAGGACTTGTGCGGAAAAAGGATTGATAGCTGTTGTCGAACCGTTTAAGAAGGGTGCCAAAAACTGATTACTTTTTTAACCTGGATTTCTTATCCCCTGAATGACCGTAAAAAGTACGGGTTGGTGAAAATTCACCAACCTTATGCCCAACCATATTTTCGGTAATAAATACAGGGATAAATTTTTTCCCATTATGAACAGCTAAAGTAATTCCTACCATTTCGGGTATAATCGTCGATCTTCTGGACCATGTCCTGATGACCTTGTTGGATTTGGTTTCTAAAGCATTCATAACTTTTTCTGATAATTTTGGTTCAACATATGGCCCTTTTTTTAACGAACGAGGCATATTCTCTCCTACTCCTGTAATCCTTAGGAACGAGGACGAAACAATTTTCATAAGCAAACGCATAGATTTGGGTCAGGCTGGCCTGAAGCTATGATGCTTAATTGGGAAAGTTATTTCGTTCCCGTTGCCTAAATAAAAGGGTAATTAATATCTATTTTTTGGTTCGTTTCTTCACTATATAGCGATCACTCATCTTATTTCTGCGTGTTCTAAATCCTTTTGTCGGCATTCCCCATGGTGTACACGGATGACGGCCTCCAGATGATCTCCCCTCACCACCGCCCATTGGGTGATCGACGGGATTCATTGCCACACCTCGGACTTTAGGGCGTTTTCCGATCCATCGACTGCGTCCAGCCTTACCAAGGGATATATTTTCATGTTCAGTATTTCCTAATTGGCCAATTGTGGCCTTGCACTTCAAAAGTATCATACGAACTTCACCTGATGGAAGTTTTACCAGCGCATACCGATCTTCCTTTGCCATCAACTGTGCATAAGCTCCTGCACTCCTGACTATTTGTCCACCTTTGCCTATCCTTAACTCAATATTATGGATATGAGTGCCGAGAGGAATATTTTTCAATGGAATGGTATTGCCCGGCTTAACATCGGCACTTTCTCCCGACATTACCATATCACCGACACGAAGTCTGAGCGGTGCAAGTATGTAACGTTTTTCACCATCCACATAATGCAGCAGAGCAATTCTGGCAGTACGATTTGGATCATACTCGATGGATGCAACTTTAGCAGGTACATCTAACTTATCTCTTTTGAAATCGATAATTCTATAAAAACGTTTTTGCCCTCCACCACGGTGCCTGGATGTTATACGCCCCTTTGAATTACGTCCGCCCGTTTTCTTGGTTGTCTTAAGCAGACTCTTTTCAGGATCTCTTTTTGTAACATCATCAAACGTTGAATATTCCTGAAACCTTCGCCCAGGAGACGTTGGTTTCACTCTTTTAACTGCCATTATATTTGCCTCATTAGTCAACCAAATGTTTTACATATGCTTCAATATAATCTAAACGCCTTCAAAAAATTCTATGCGCTCACCAGGTGCCAATTTTACAATCGCTTTTTTCCAATCACGACGTTTGCCGATAATTCTGCCTCTTCGTTTTTTTTTCCCGATCATCTGCATTGAGCGGACTTTAACTACTTTTACGTTAAAAATTGTCTCAACAGCTTTCTTAATCTCAATCCTGTTTGCCTGACGATCTACCTCAAATGAAACCTGGTTAAAACTCAATCTTTGAATATTATTCTTTTCCGTTGCCAATGGACGTTTTATGATATCATGTGGATTCATGCAAGCAATCTCCTTTCAATCTCTTTTATCGAAGGCTCAAGCAGCACAAGATTATCATATTTTAATATATCATAAACATTAATTCCATTAGCCAGCAATATTTTTACATTGGGTATATTTCTGGATGAAAGTTTTAAATTTATATTTTCTTTATCAGATATAATCAATGTTTTTGTTATATTAAATGAATCTAAAACCTTAACAAAAGATTTTGTCTTAATCTGATCAAGTTCGAACTGATCCAAAACAATAACACTATTTTCAAGTAATTTGCTGCTCAATGCCATCTTAAGAGCGAGTTTTCTTACTTTTTTAGAAATATTATAAGAAAAAGACCTTGGTTTTGGCCCGAATACAATACCTCCGCCCTTAAGCAAAGGCGATTTAACATCACCCTGGCGAGCCCTTCCCGTTCCTTTCTGCTTAAAAGGTTTTCTTCCACTTCCACAAACATCCGAACGATTTTTAACAGATGCTGTACCGGAACGTCTTTTAGCTAATTGCATCTTTACAACATCATGCAAAACACTACTTTTAACCGGCACATTGAATATGGCATCAACCAAGTCGATTGTTGATACTTTTTCTCCATTAATATTTTGAACATCCACAACAGCCATATTTGTCCTCTTTAATTTTAACTTGCAGCCAATCTGAGCACCAAGGAGGCAGGAAAAGAAAACATACCTTTCCTGCAATCACCCTGGAGGAAAGAAAAATCCTTGAAGCAAATTACTTAGCGCCAGCCCATAAATAGTCTTTTAACCTAATACCTGCATAAACTATTTTCAAAAAGAAAATTATGCTTTTAATATCAACGAATTAT
>CAZRLQ010000071.1:0-9402 GCA_964600725.1 uncultured Desulfobacterales bacterium | reverse complement strand
ACAATTACTTATATAAAATTTGAATCTCTATAACCTATTGATTTTATTGATAATACAAAACCCATTTTTTAGCTGAAAATAAGGATATATTTAATATTTCAGTTGTTTATGCTTGATTGCGAGGCATTGTTACGGTATTATTGCTTGGCTAAAACCAAAAAACCATAACAAAGAAAGGCCCCGCATGCTCATATTACACGATTTACTCGAAAAACTCAAAGCGTTTAAACAAACACGAATTATAATGGTAACCGATTCATGGTTCGGCAATAACGGGCTTTGGAAACCGCTTTGCAAAAAATTGGGCCGACAGTTTCATATGATATCCCGTCTGCGTTCAAACAATAATGTTTTCGGACTGCCTGATGTTCGTATTAAAAATGGCCCCGGGCCTTTTTCTATTTTCTAAAGGTATAATTTATCAATTTTGTGAAGCAAGGTGCCTAAAAAAATGCCTACGAGTGAACTAAAGTGCCTAAAGTTAAGGAATTCTATCATTTCATACAGATTCTTTAATGTTATTAACGTACAAGAAATACAAACTTTTTGCAGTTGTGCGGTTAGCCGTTAATGGTCAGATGTCAGCATTGAAAAGAGATAGTGATGAGAGATTTAAGAAAACTCAAGATATGGAAGAAAGCCCGTCGTCTTATGCTGCAAGTCTCATAGAATCAGAAAAAACTTTCCTTCTGATAAACAATAAGGATGTTGAACCGTTTTATCCCTAAGCAGGTGGTTAAAAATCTTTAACCCCTGCAAGCTAATCGCTAAAAGCTAATGGCTGATAGCTGACCGCGCAGATCGGAATTTTGTATTAATTTATGGGAGGCAAAATCATGAAGCAAAAATTTAAGGTGATGGTTATAGATGATGAGGCGATTGTTGGGAAACGTTTGAAGCCTTCATTAGAGAAGCAAGGGTATGAAGTTGAGACTTACAGTGACGGCAGAAGTGCGATCGAGCGAATTGATCAGAAAGAATTTGATATAATCGTAACTGATGTCCGAATGGATGATGTGGATGGTATGCAGGTTTTGGAGCATGTTAAATCAAAATCTCCAAGGGCAAAAGTCATTATTATAACGGGTTACGCTACGGTGGAATTAGCGAGAGAAGCTTTGGTAAAAGGAGCTTTCGATTTTATCGCCAAACCATTTAAACCGAGTGATCTTCGTTCTATAATTGAGAAAGCGTCAAAAGAATTAAGACCTTAATTCTCAAATAATAGACTAAAAAGGAGAACAAATGTATTCATATAAGCCCGGCTTAGCACAAAGTGAGGATAATTTCTCTTTTCGCTATCGTTATGAAACGTTCAGATCGCTTTTAGGAAAGAACAGCGCTTCATTGCAGTTAATGGCGGATCTTGAGGCTGACCTGAATTTTATGCGGCAGTCGAACTTAAATATCCAAAATCCTGTGAGACGTCTTGTTGACGAAACACTTCTCATGTCCCAGGAACTCAACATTTTAACGGGCAACCAATATGAAAAGCTGTACGATGCTGTAGAATCAATCCGCAAAAAGATTTTTTTGACTTTTAAAGAAAGCACCCCTTCTATTACCGGTATGATGGCGGTCTTAATAAAAGAGAATGAATCTGCCGATTCTCAGCTTATTGGAGGTAAATCAGCCGGTTTAACGGTCTTGAAGCAGTCTTTTCCTGAGTTGATTCCACCTGCTTTTACCATTACAACTGAAGCTTACCAGCTGTTTGTCGAAGAGAATCGTCTGGAAGACCGAATTCGAATGCTGGTCAAGGATCTGGATGTCATTAAAGATCCTGATCTTTTTAAATCAAGGTTGCAGACGCTTTGTAATCTTTTTCTTTCGGCAGAGGTTCCCGGCCCCATTTGTGACTTGATTTCACAGTACGCGTCAGAAATTAAAGTATCGGATTCTCAACTCTGGGCAGTCCGTTCCAGTGCTGCTGGTGAAGATGATCTTTTTACATTTGCAGGGCAGTTTGATACCGAACTGAACGTTTTGGAATCTGATTTAAAACAGGCTTACAAAAAAGTACTCGCAAGCCGGTTTACTGAACGGGCGGTAAGATACAGGATTCATCAAGGTATTCGTGAAGTTGAAACACAGATGGCTGTTCTGTTCATGCCGATGATAGAACCTGAGTTTTCAGGTGTCATCTATACAAACGATCCGTTGCGGCCGGATTCTGAAAATATGTTGATCAATACAGTGCAGGGCCTGGCACAGGATATGGTTAAAGGTAAAAAACAGGCCGACATGTTTTTGCTTTCCAGGGAAGAAAATCCCAAGATCCTTAAAACTATTTTGGCAGTCGATCCTGAATCTTCCAATTACGTCTATTCATCACACCCTCTAAAATCAGTTCTTAAAGAGATCGGCAGGATTTCTTTTCAAGCAGCAAAATTGTCAGGGCATGAAATGGATATAGAATGGGCTGTGCAAAAGGATGGCCGGCTGTGGCTGCTGCAGGGACGTCAGCTCCATATAAAAGAGGATAAAGATATCCGCAAGCGAGTGCGCGGAAAGAAGATTCCTGATCTTGAAGGAGGAATGACCATTTTTCCAGGGCGTGCCGAAGGCCCTGCGGAGCTTATCAAAGATGAACAGGAACCTGTCCTGGAGCAGAAAGGATCGATCGTTATTGTGGAACAGGCCTTACCGCAACTTGCCTCAATCTTACCCGACATCGGCGCACTGATTGTTGAAAAAGGAAATCCTGTAGGTCATTTGGCCACATTGGCCCGCGAATTATCGGTTCCGTGTCTTTTCAGAACCGGTAAAGGAGTATGGCTTTTTAAACAGGGAGATATACTCTCAATTGATGCTACAAGGCGTAAAATATACAGAGGTTCACGGTGGCCGGCTGTTCGCAAGAGAGTGCTGTCCAGAATTGACAGCAAAAAGCGGCGTATTTCAGGCCCGTTATATAAACTTATTCTGGAACTGAACCTTGCCAATCCGTATTCCTCCGGCTTTAAACCTAAAAATTGCCGGTCGGTTCATGATGTAATCAGATTTATTCATGAGATGGCGGTCCGGTCTATGTTTGCCTTTGGAGACAGGCAGAACCGCCCGTGGAGAAGGAATGTGATCCCAATCGATACCCGGATTCCTATAAAGATAAAGCTGCTCGACCTTGACGGATCTGTGATTAAGAAAGGAGTAAAACTGGAACCTGCGCTTGTTGAGAGCATACCGTTTCAGGCATTATGGAAGGGGATATCTGATCCTGAAGTTATATGGCAGAAGCGAACCATACGAACAATGGGGTTCATGCCGGCTGATTTTGAAGAACAGGTGATGGGCGGTACAAAAGGCCCCAGACGGCCCAGAGACACGAATTATTTTATAGTGGCTAAAGATTATTTGAATTTCAACGCCCGGTTTATTTATCATTATGCCTTGATCGATGCGGTCGTAGGGCCCTGGCCTGAAAACAACTATATTAATTTCAGATTTCGAGGAGGAGGAGCAAATGAGGCTAATCGGAATAGACGGGCTGATTTTTTGGAATCCGTGCTCCGCTTCTCAGGTTTTGGGGTTGATAAAAGGGGCGATCTTGTTACATCATGGTTCAGATATAATTCACAAAAAAATTCCGAAAAAGCATTGGAAATGTTAGGGCGGTTAATGGCATGTTCAAGACAGTTAGACATGCTGTTGGTAAATGATGAAATGGTGAAAAGATATATCGATCAATTCCTTTCCGGAAATTTCAAGGCATTTGCATAATAAAGCATGAAAAATATGAATGAAGAGAAGATATCAGCCGATCCTTCAGCTTCGTCTGGAAAAAGGACGGCAAAGATTTATAGCGAATTGATGGATAAAGGGCGGAAAAAGGCCGTAAGCTTAAAGGGAACAGAATTTGAACGTAAGCCAAAGATAAGCATCCGTACACGTCTGATTATCGCTTTTGCGCTTATCTTCGGTTTTAGTGTAATTATTAATGCATGGATAATTTATACCCTTTCAGAGCTTCAGCACAAAAATCATTTTCTTGAAGTAGCCGACAGTTATCTGCGTGAGATCCATCAGGCCAGGCGATTTGAGAAAAATTATCTTCTTTATGGAACTAACTTGCAGGATGCTCTGGAACATATCCGGAATGCAAAAAAGATTCTGGAAGAAAACAGGTCAAAAGTCTCAAAAGTTCTTAGCAGCGATAATTTTAAGGCAATTGTCAGTCATGCAAGCCATTATGGAGAGCTTTTAGTTGAAATCGAAAAGGCTTTGAATCCGGAATCCAAAAAAGAAATAGAAAAACAGCTTAGAAGTCATGGATCAAAAATGGTTTCTCTTGCATCGGATCTGGTAAAAATCGAAAGAGAATCGGTTGATGATAATTTCAAGCTTGCAAGAAGGATACCTTTTATATTTCTTTTTGTTTTAATGATACTGATGTTTATTATCTCCTTTTTTTTTACCAGGCAGATATTGATCTCATTAAGCCGGCTTATAAGTTATACCGAACGTATAGCAAAAGGTGATTTCACCCGCATTGTTTTAGTGAAGAAATATTATGATGAATTTTCCAGGCTGGCAATAGCGATTAATCATATGCTTGATGATCTGGAAAATCACCAGAAAATTTTGGTGGAAAGCCATAAAATGCGGGCAATAGGCAGCCTCGTAGCCGGCGTCGCACATGAATTGAATAATCCTCTTAATAATATCATGTTGACAGCAGCTTCAATTCAGGAAGATTTTAAGGATCTGGATGAAGAAGAGAAGCTCGATATGCTTAACGACATTTTAGAAGAGGCTGAACGTTCCAGAAAGATCGTCCGGAACCTGCTGGATTTCGCCAGGGAAAGCGAGACAACGATAAAATCGTTATCAATTGAAGATGTTGTAAAAAAATCTATCGGTCTGGTATCAAACCAGGTCAAACTCGCAAAAGTCCGTCTTGAGACAAATATCCCTGAAAACCTGCCTCCTATATATAGTGACGAACAGTTACTGAGCCAGGTTTTAGTTAATATCATGTTAAATGCTGTTGATGTGCTGCCTGAAAAGGGCAAAATTTCTGTTTCAGTCAGCAGTAACCAGAAAGATGGATATTTATCCGTCAATATAACCGATAATGGACCTGGAATGGCCGAACATGTTCTGCAGCGAATTTTTGAGCCATTTTTCACAACCAAACCGGAAGGTAAGGGAACCGGCCTGGGGCTTTCCGTTTCCCGTGGAATTATCGAACAATTAGGCGGACATATTCGTGTAAAGAGTGAAGTCGGCAAAGGAACCGTATTTGATGTCATGATACCCAAGATCGATATTCCATTTAAGGTTTAGCCTCCAATTATGTAATAAGTCTATCCGCAGGCTCAAACAACGCCCCAATTTCCCGGGTTCATAATTCCCTTTGGATCTAAAAGTCCTTTCACTCTTTTGATCAATTCAGCAGTATTCGGGTCCATTTGCTCCAGAACCAGCTTCTGTGCAGCTTTCTCACCCTTCCATATCATACCGCCCAGCTCAAGGGTTACCCTGTTGGAATCTTCGAGTGCCATCCTCGTTTTTTCAATATCTTGCTTATCCGCCCGGTTAAATGAATAATTAAAACCGAACATAACACTGTTGCCCAGCAGTACCTGATGCACGTAGGAACAGATCATTGTATATTTATGAGCGATCTCTATTCCCTTTCGCCATGCCGCCGGCACCTTGTCGACAGGCAGAATAGCCCCTGTATATTGAAATCCTCCGCCTTTCCTGAAATCCGCGGCAAGGGCCGCCAGCGGCGGCACGTCCAGAAATCGCTTCTCAAGTGCCGGATGCAGCTCTTCGACAAATTCAATGCTTTTTTTCCCCCCAAATTCTTTAAACAGATTTTTGTAAACCCTTTTTTTAAGCTCAATCTCTTCTTTGAAATGACCGGCTACAATCACCACCAGAAACGCATGGTTCATCCAGTCAGGCTTCTCCTGCATGATCAGAAAAAAATCCTCGGCCATATCCAGGTACATAACTTCAAATATTGCATCCGGCAGCAGGTCTATGTCATCGGTTTTAAAAGCCATGACCTCCCTGAACTTTGGCTTTGGGAAAAGTTTAATCGAAAGCTTTGTGACAATTCCGGTTGTACCATACCATCCGACAAAAAGACCGGCAAGATCCGGCATGGGGCCTTTTGTAAACCATTTTTTATCCAGAGCGCAGGAACCGATTCTGGATATTTCCCCGCTCGGAAGAACGACTTCCATGCCGCCGATCATATCCGAATTCAGCCCGTACCTGGGAGAGATATGGCCGTGGCCATGAATCAGGACGTTTCCCGTAACCGTTGCGGCAGGGGGAGCTTCCGGGGTTGAATGCTGCAGACGGGGATGATTCCTTTTAAGGTATTCCCTCAATGTTCCCTGGGATACGCCTGCTTCAATAAGTGCATACCTGTTCATCTCGTCCACTTCAAGAATCTGATCCATTCTTTTCATATCCAGAACAATACCGCCGCTCTGCGGTACAACCAGGGCTGACAGAGCAAGCCCGCCGCCCAAAGGAGTTATTGGAACATTCCGGCTGCTGGCTAACAGAACGATCTTTTGAACTTCCTCAACCGTTTTAGGAAGAACGACATAATCCGCATGTCCGGGCGGTTGAGCACCGGAATCCCTGGAATAAAGATAAAGATCCGCCTGGCTTTCCGATACCCTGTCTTTACCTGCAATATTGACTAATGAATCATAAACATTCATGGCTTCTCCCGTAACTTCTCAAAAGGCTCGGGCATCTATGTGCTCCTCCTTTGAAAAAGGGGGATTGAGAGGGATTTCTCCATTGTTGCCTGAATTTTTTGAGAAGTTACCTTTCCCAGCATAACCTGCTGATTGGTTAAATGAGGCTGCCGATTTAAAGCGGGACAATGCAGATGATGCGCTGCCTGTCTTACGATCAGGGCAGATATAAGATTCGTCCTTACACTTCTATGGCTTTTGTCAGGGGGACCGGTTTTAAATCTACCCGCTCTGACCGTTGAAATTTCAAGGTGTCCCGCCTTGCGCCAGCAGCCTGAACTGTTCTGAAATCAATTCGGAGAGTTCCATGACCCGGATCCGGTCCTCAAGATTCTGGGATTTAACCGCATCCTCTAATATAATTGTACACACCGGGCAGGCGGTAACTAAAATATCTGCACCGGTCTCGGCGGCCTCCCTGACCCGTATACCAGCCGAAGTTTCTGCACCGCTGCACACAAGATCAGTGAAAAAATTGCCTCCGCCGCCGCCGCAGCAAAGAGCATCCTCTCCGAAACGCCTCATTTCCACCGACTCGGTACCAGGCAGCAATTCCAAAATTTTTCGTGCGGTCTCGTAGTCTTTATTGTGGCGTCCCAGGTAGCAAGGGTCATGAAAGGTAACTTTCCTGGAAGGAGCCGAAGCCGGATGATCCGACAGACCGGCCGCAGGCAGAAGAGAGGCTATAATATGTGTATAGTGAAAAACCTGAAACCGGCCGCCTAATTCCGGATAATCATTTTTCAATGTATTATACCCGTGTGGCGACAGGGTCACAATCTTTTCCACGCCTGATTGATTGAAAAGCTCTATATTCCTGGAAGCTAAATGCTTGAAAAGTTCCCCTTCTCCCAAGGCTCTGGCTTCGTTGCCGTCTGATCCTTCCCGCGAGCCAAGGATACCGAATGAAACTCCCAGCTTTTCAAACAATCCTGCCACTGAACGGGCGATCTGTGACCCACGGGTATCAAAGGAGCCTACATCCCCAACGTAAAAAAGGTATTTTTGGCCAGAATATTCCTTTATCCCAAATTTTTTTGCCCATTCCCCGCGCTTTTTCCGGGGAATCTTATAGGGATTGCCATGTTCAAAAAGTTTGGTCAGGTAATCCCGTACCGGCGGAGGCAGTCTCCCCTGATTTACCATTTCCTCTTTGGCCGCAATAAAGGCTTTTAATATCTGATCCTTGAATTTAGGAAAGATACAGTGTTCAACACAATTATTGCAGACGGCGCATGAGAACAAAACCTCCTGTAATCTCTCATCAGCCTGTATCTTGCGGTCAAGCCAGGCCCTTATCAACCACATCCGGCCTCCCGGGGAAAAAGATTCAAAACGATATTTTAAATAAGCCGGACAATTGATGTCTGAATAATCGCTGGGCAGCCTGCAATATCCGCAGCGGAAACATCGATGAAGAATCTCTTCGTATTGCATTATTTTTTTCTCCCAATTGCCTTTATGGCACCACACCATAAGGGTAAAAAACAGACCTGACGAGATTTATTATCAATTCGTGCAATTGTATCAGCTTAGCGTAACTTATCAATAACTTGGGGCAGGTGCCTTAATGCGCTAAAATTAAGGCGGTTATGCCAATTTTATATAAATTTACTGGAATGATAAATATTTATCCCGCATTGTTATTCCCGTTATAGCAAGACCGGCATTGTGTGTCAATATTTTCCCTGATACCACAAAGGGCGGTTGCCTCAAAATTCAGCATGATTTTGATTGCAAACAAATCAACAGACTCATAAATACCGCTTCAAAAATCAGCCTATATCGAGAAAGCCCATATCTAAAAAATTGATGAAATGTTCGGGCTAAAGAAATCTATTCATATTACCGATATAAAGCTTGGTTTCTTAGAATCATAGCGGATTATTGTGGAGGTTCTGTTTATTTATTAAGCATACACTAATTGAACTTATGCCATAAGGTATTAGCGATTAGCTGTTCAACATGGATTACCACAATAATCCGTGATGAACCGTTTCTTGGAGCTTGGTTTTGCTCTTTTTAAAGTTTAAGCCGGAGAGCAGATTAAGGATTTGCAAATATATGACAAGAAAATGCACCATAAGCCGTCAAGAGGCTATCGATCAGTTAAGACTTTGCGGAATTGAGGGCACTGAGGTCTATCTGATCGACATTATTCCACTTATTGAAATGATCTGGGCGGATGGCAGGGCCCAGGAAGCAGAAATTGAATTGTTGGCAGATTTTTTAAAAAGGCATGTGAATCATATCAACCGGATTGCCGGGTGTAAGCTGCTAAGTCTGAAGTCAGCCAAAAAATTTGCTTTGCGATTTTTAAGGAAGCGGCCAGATCCAAAGCTTTTACAACTTCTTAGAAATTTAATAAAGCCGGTTCGTTTGGCGACATCAGATATCCTGGCCGATGATGAAACGTGTATGTCTCTTCTTGCGGCATGCCTTGATATTGCTTCAAGTTCCGTTACAAAATATCCTTATGGATTAAATGATCGTTTCAATTCTTCTGAAAAGAAGTGCTTTTTTGAAATTCTGGACTCACTGGAAGGCTGCAGGAAGTCTGTGCAAATATAACGCTCCAGAAAGTTTGAGCGGTATCCGTCAAGGAACGAAAATAATATAACCTAAAACCTGCATAAACTATTTTTAAAAAGAAAATTATGCTTTTAATATCAAC
>CAZRLQ010000070.1:0-9502 GCA_964600725.1 uncultured Desulfobacterales bacterium | reverse complement strand
GTTGATATTAAAAGCATAATTTTCTTTTTGAAAATAGTTTATGCTGGTTTCAGGTAAAAAATTTGACCGTCATTTAGTTATGGGTTATTAAGTTCTTAACTTACAGCTATCCACTCAATGTCATTAACTTAAGAACATTTTGTCTGAGCATAGCTCTTGACCGTCATTCCCGCGCGGGCGGGAATCCAATAATTTAGGCAGCTTCGAAGTTTTTTGAATTCTAAGTTTTCACGAAAATGACATATAAAAAAGTCTTAATTTAATAACATTGAGTACTGATCGATGGTGCGAGAGGGGAGACTTGAACTCCCACTTTGTTTCCAAAACTGGATCCTAAGTCCAGCGCGTCTACCAAATTCCGCCACTCTCGCTAATTGAATCTATTATAATAGTTTTTTGAGAATGTAACAATAATAATTGGTTCATCACGGATTAGTGCGGTAATCCGTGATGAACAGTTAGCAGCACTTAGCTTTTAGGAGCTCTAATCAGCCAAGCCGGAAAGCAGCGGCAAATTAACCGCTAACAAGCTATTGGCTGGCGGCATAAGTTCAATTAATGTACGCTTACATAGAATCTCCACAATAATCCGCCATGATCATAATAATTAAAAAACGACAAACTTATTTTCTAATAAATTAATATCTAACTATATAAGTGTCAAGCTAAATATAAGTGTCAGGCTAAATTGAAGGAAAAAGCCCATTGATTCTTTACAAAAACAGCCGGTCTGCCAGCCTTAAAATTTATTGCATACAGAGCGGCTTTTACACCAGAAATTTCAAATACATTTCAATTTCGATTATGCTGGCAGCCATATCCTGCATAATTACTCCAGAAACAAAAGCAGAAAATCTGAGTTTCAACGAGCATAAAAATGTAATTGTTTTGGACCCTGGACATGGAGGTCATGATAAAGGAATAGAAGGACCGGCCGGTTTGTTGGAAAAGAAAGTAACCTTGATACTGTGCCGCATAATTGCAAATGAGCTTGCGGACAGATACCGCACAGCTTTTACACGCTCCGGTGACTATTGGGTTGATATTCCAGACAGAGCCGCAACAGCCAATCATTTAAAAGCAGATATCTTTATCAGTATCCATACAGGCGGAAGTTTTCTCCATAAAGCAAAAGGTATGACTATCTTTTATTTTAAAGAAATATCAAAACCAAAAATGCTGACTGAAACCTTACCGGCAAAAATATCTAATACCGGTATCTCTGAGACAGCCTGGGAGAATCTAAATAAAAAACATACAGATGAAAGCATGCTTTTGGCAGGATTAATACGAGATCACCTTCTCAGACATCTAAAAAATATTGAAATTAATATTAACGGAGCACCCCTTTTAGTCTTATCCGGCGCTGATACTCCGGCGGTACTTGTCGAAGTTGGATATTTGACCAACCCTGTTGAGGAAAAAGCCCTTAAAAATATGGAAGTATTAGCCAAAATTTCAAAAGGGATCAGTCAGGGAGCAGATGATTTTCTAAAAAAATATAGATAATTCCATTATCAACTTGCATGAATGAAAAGAGCGTGATAATAAGGAAAATATATCGGGGCGTGGCGCAGCCTGGAAGCGCGCCTGCTTTGGGAGCAGGAAGCCGGAGGTTCAAATCCTCTCGCCCCGATCAGACCGTAATTTCCTCAATTAGCCGGAGTCCGTCCATAAATAAGGATTTTCGTTTAAAATCAAGACATGCGAAAAAATAACCATTTCTCGTTCCCGCGCTCCAGCGCGGGAACCAGGCGAAAAGCAGCATCAAAAGTGTAAACCAGGTTTGAAGGATGCCCGTATTGTTTGCCCAAAAATTTCCGCATGCATTGATCTTAAACAGGCTTATCTCATTTCTGGATGGCACTGGTTAAAGCCCCTGCTTTCAGGGCATTTACATCAAAACTTCGAACCTTTAAAAAAATCAAATAGTTACGTACACAACCTATTGATCTGTTTAACATCAAAATCATACCAAATTTTGATACAATCGCCCTTCCGCCCCGCTTTAGAGAGTTTGATACAGAATTATCTTTTTGCCATATTTATTTCTTGAAAAATAAATATGGCTTACTTTATTTGACTGACGGACGACCGATGATAGCAAAGTAAAATTCTTAAAATCATTAACTTTTTATCACCTCAGCATGTCAAAAAGAAAGATAAAAAAAAGAAACCTCTCAAAAAGCAAAGCACAGGCCAAAATAATTCATAAAAGACCAGATACCCCCCCGATATCGTCTGAGCCATGGCCGCTCTCTAAAATTAAAACTCCCAGCTCATTATTGATTATTTTTATTCCCATTGTTTTTGTCATCTATTCCAATACAATCAAATCCCCCTTTGTTCTGGATGATATATTCCATATCCTGCAAAACCAGCATGTACGACTGGACAAATTTACCTTAAATGAATTTAAGGAAATATTCAACTGTTCGTCAGGAAAAAACCGTCCGGTTTCTATGATAAGTTTTGCCCTGAATTATTATTTTTCCAAATATGATGTAACACGTTATCATCTTACAAATATTATCATTCATATCATCTGTGGTTATCTTCTTTTTTCCCTGATAAAAATAACACTTGCCATTTCTGACCGGCAATCTGAAAATCAGATACTGCCTGATAAAAAAGAGATATCAACCAAGGCAGGATCATCTGAAGCAGGATTCAGGCCTTTTATGATTCCTTTTTTTGCAGCGCTTATCTGGCTTGTGCATCCTGTACAGACCAATTCAGTAACATATGTTATCCAACGGATGAACAGCATGGCGGCCATGTTTTATCTGTTATCCCTTCTGCTTTTTATCAAAGGCCGGCTGGTTTGGAGGCAAACGGCATCAGGTTTAAAAACCGGCGCGGATGCAAAAAAAAAGAGCGGGGCAGCGGCCGGGTCCTTTTGGTACTATACCGGATGTGCGGCAGCCGGAGCTATGTCCCTGGGATGTAAAGAAACATCTGCTGTTCTGCCTTTTTTTATTATCTTGTACGAATGGTTTTTTTTTCAGGATATGAGCCTTGGGTGTCTTAAGAAAACAGTCACCTGGGTTGCCGCCCTTTTCTTTGTTATTCTGTTAATATTAGCTGCCTGGCATTATGGAGCTTATATTCAGAGTTTTATCAGGGCCGGCTACAAAGCACTTGACTTTACTCCTGCCCAAAGACTTTTAACTGAATTCAGAGTTGTTGTTTACTATATCAGCCTGCTTGTTTTCCCCCATCCTTCCAGGTTGAACCTTGACTATGATTTTCCGGTTTCATCTTCTATCTTTCATCCGCCGGCAACTTTTATCTGCACAGTTGTTATTGCCGGGCTGTTTTTTACAGCACTTGCAGCAGCGAAAAAAGAAAGGATAATATCTTTTTGCATTTTATGGTTTTTAGGCAACCTGGTGATGGAATCTTCCTTTATTCCACTGGATATCATTTTCGAACATCGTCTTTACCTTCCATCGATGTTCTTTATGCTGCTGCCGGTCATATTAGCCGAAAAAATTTTTCAGACCGGCCGGTTCAGGGTTTTTGCATTATCTGTTTTAATAGTTATTCTCTCTTGCTGGACATATCAAAGGAACCGGGTTTGGCGCAGTTACGAAACAATCTGGCGGGACTGTGTTAAAAAATCTCCAGGCAAGGACAGACCGCACAATAACCTGGGGCTTGTTCTGTCCGCCAAAGGCCGCCTGGCGGAAGCTGCCGGGCAATATTTAAAAGCCTTGCAGATCAACCCTGATAATCATACCGCCCACTTTAACCTGGGCACTATTTTTGCAAAACAGCGCAAATTCAAAAAAGCAGCAGAGCATTATATGAAAGCTTTGCAAATCAAACCAAATTATCAGGCGGCGCATAATAATCTTGGGAATGCACTGCTGATGCAAAACCGGCTGACGGAAGCAAAGAAGCATTACCTGGAAGTATTGCGGATTAATCCCAAAAATTACAAGGCATACTACAACCTGGGAAATCTTTTCTTTAGGCAGAACCGGTTTAAGGAAGCTGCCGGATATTATATTAAAGCCCTGCGGCTTAAACCATATTTTATCAATGCTAATTACAGGCTCGGGATTGCCTTGATGCGCCAGGGAAAAATGGAAGCCGCGGAGAAAAATTTTACAGCAGTTTTGCAGCTGCAGCCGAATCATTTGCAGGCGCGCAATTATCGCAAACGTGTCAGGGAGCTGATGAGGAGTGAGAGGTGAGTTGTGGGCAAGGTTCGATTTATGAAGTGGACACGCAAACAGAAATCTCAAGACCAGGATAAAATGCGTATTCTTCATCTTGGCAAATATTTCCCGCCCGTTGCCGGTGGCATTGAAAATTTTTTATGCGATCTGATTTCAGCGCAAAACAGAGCCGGCATAGATGCCTCAGCTATTGTTCACAGCCACCCATCAGATAAGATAAACACCGGTTTCAAGACTTCTTTTAATGTCTGGCGTGTGCCGTGCTGCGGCAGTCTGATTTATGCTCCGGTCTGTCCCGGATTCCCCTTTGCCTTAAACAGGGCTATCTCTATCTTTAAACCTGACATATTGCATCTGCACATGCCTAATACCTCTGCCTTCTGGGTTATGGCCGATTCAAGCGCCAGAAAAATTCCGTGGGTTGTCCACTGGCACTCTGATGTGGCGCCATCTTCAATTGACCGCCGGATAAATTTTGCCTATAAATTCTATCGTCCATTTGAACAGCGCCTGCTGAAAAATTGCAGTCTGATTCTGACAACTTCGCCGTTCTATCAAAAATACAGCCGGGCGTTATCACCATGGATAGATAAATGCCGTCCTGTTCCCCTTGGTCTGAATCCTTGCCGTTTAAAAAAAAGCGCATCTCATACTAAAAACCGGGCCAAAAGAATCTGGGGAAATAAATCTTTCAGAGTTCTTGCAATTGGCAGGCTTACCTATTATAAGGGGCATGATATTCTGATTAAAGCGACTGCTGTCCTGCCTGGCATCAAGGTCATCATCGCGGGAGAAGGCGGTTTGAGAATAAAACTTGAGAAGATTATCAATACCTTAGGACTTCAGAATAAAGTCAGATTAACGGGTCATCTTAAAGAAGATGATCTTTGCGCCCTGCTTGAAACCTGCGACTGTCTCTGCCTGCCGTCATTAGAACGAACAGAAGCCTTCGGGCTGGTCATCCTTGAAGCAATGCGGTTTGCAAAACCGGTTGTTGCCAGCAATATAAATGGTTCCGGCATAGGATGGGCGGTAAGGCACAAAGAGACAGGTTTATTAGTCAATCCGGGTGATATCGGAGAACTTGCTGATGCGTTGAGGCTGCTTTCAAACTCGCCTGAGACCCTGAAAAATATGGCCGGATCCGCTGTTAACCGGTTTAATAATGTTTTTCATATCGACCGAATAACAGAAAAAACAGCAATTTATTACAGAGAGGTATTAGGTGGTTGTTATTATCCCTGCCTTGAATGAAGAAGATACAGTCGGCAGCGTTGTTCAGGATGTTAAAGAGATGCTTTGCTGTGAAGTGGTTGTGATTGACGATGCAAGCACCGATAAAACAGCCCAGGCTGCCCGGGACGCCGGAGCCGTATTGCTGCCGCATGCTGTTCGTCTTGGCGCCTGGGGCGCCATCCGGACAGGTTTCCGTTATGCTTTAAGAAACGATTTTGACGTTGCTGTAACCATGGATGCAGACGGCCAGCATCCAATCGAGGCAGCAGGCAGGATTGCGGCCTCGGTGAAAAAGAAGCAGACCGATGTAGCAATCGGTTCATGCATTTCCCGCGGAAGCGCTGCCAGAAGGTTTGTCTGGCCTTTGCTGCGTAATATGGCAATGCTTGACACCTTAGATATTACCTCTGGCCTGCGGGCCTACAGCCGCCCGGCCATTAAAACCCTTTTGTCCGGTAATAATACGGTTCTTTTAGATTACCAGGACATTGGAGTGCTTCTGCACCTGAAAAAGAGAGGCTTTAATGTATTGGAAATTCCTGTAAGCATGGCTTCCAGGAAAAATGGAAAATCTAAGATATTCTCCTCATGGGCTGCTGTTTTCTGCTATCTTTATAAAACAGGAGTATTATGTCTGGCTAAAATATGAGACCTCTGCAAAACACCCCCCTTTCGCCTTATCCTTAAAAAGACTAAATGTATCTATGTCTGAGCGCTTTACGCGGACAAACATTTTAATTTCTCCCCTTCCCTGCCCGCACCGCAGACAAGGCAGGGGGACTTGAATGCAGGCAGAATCGGACATTCTTAACATTTTTACTTACAGGGCCTCAAGACTGGTTTTTAAAAGTATGTTTTTTTCCTACCGATCAACATCGCTGATTTTAGGCTTTCTAATAGCCGGCATAATATTTTACCTTATCCGCAAAGACAGCCTGCATACCCGGCATTCTTTTTTCTGGTTTTTCTTGGCATCAGCCATCATGATATTCGGCGCTTTCCCCAAGCTAAGCGATTATGCAGCCACACTTTTGGGAATTAGTTATCCTCCCGTACTTGTCATGGTAATCGGCATGGGGTTGATTTTAATAAAAATCCTGACAGCCGATATTGAAAGCTCCCGGCAGGAACGAAAAATCCGCATACTTACCGAAAAGCTGGCCGGCCTTGAAGAAAAAGTACAATCACGCCGGCAGACATCGATTTAATGACATTGATATGGAAATAGACTGTTATGCTTATTGGTGAAATTCTGATAGATAAGTATGGCGTGGAACGGGCGGATCTGGAGAAGGCGCTGCAGTTCCAGAACAAATTTGGCGGCCTGACAGGCTCTATACTGATGAATATGGGCATTATCTCCGAAGAGATTTTGCTTTCAGCTCTGTCGGATCAGCTCAATTTGAAGACTTTTAAAGATATTGATGAAGAAACCCTGAATTTTGCCGCGTTCCGGCAGAATGGAATAATAAATGTTAATTTCATATTGAAACATCAATGGGTCCCCCTTAGAAA
This sequence comes from uncultured Desulfobacterales bacterium, assembly GCA_964600725.1. GTDB lineage: Bacteria > Desulfobacterota > Desulfobacteria > Desulfobacterales > CAZRLQ01 > CAZRLQ01. The sequence goes on along the minus strand of CAZRLQ010000070.1, from coordinate 2,564 downwards.
GGATAATGAGACATTCTTTTTTGCCGCTGTTAACCCGCTTGATCATGAAATAGTCCAGTATCTCACAGATCTTGAAATAAAATGGGTGCCTTATCTGGTTACTGAATCGCAATTTAGAGAACTTGCCGGTGAATATGAGATTTCAACGGGCATAGATGATGTAAAAGGACTAAACTATCCGGAAATGTTAGATGGCGAGATCGATAAGCTGCGCGAGCTGGCTTCTGAAGCTCCCATTGTAAATCTTGTTAATGGTCTTGTTTCCAAAGCTGTCGTCCGCGGTGCTTCTGATCTGCATTTTGAACCGTACAAAAATATGTATCGTGTAAGGTTTCGGATCGACGGGATGCTCCATGACGTTGATTTCCTGCCTCTCAAAATGCAGCTTCCCGTTGCTTCGAGAATAAAAATTCTTGCCGGCATGGATATAGCCGAGCGGAGAAAACCTCAGGACGGCCAGATAGCCATGAAAATAGCGTCAAAAGATCTGGACGTCCGGGTCTCTGCTCTTCCTTTGGCAGAAGGGGAGAGCCTGGTCCTGCGATTTTTGATCAAGGAATCGATAGAATATGATTTAAACCATCTAGGACTTGAACCCGATCTTATTGATATGCTAAGTTATGATATTTCAAGATCCGGCGGAGTTATTCTGCTGACAGGTCCCACCGGAAGCGGCAAGACCACGACTCTCTATTCATGTATAAACAAAATAAACAGCGAAGAAAAAAAGATCATAACAATTGAGGATCCAGTAGAATATCAGCTTGACGGTATTAACCAGATCCAGGTAAGACCTGAAATCGGCTACGATTTTCTCACGGCTCTCAGAAGCATACTGCGTCAAGATCCTGATGTCATCATGATCGGCGAGATCAGGGACAAAGAGACAGCCAGAGTGGCCATGCGGTCTTCCCTTACCGGACACCTGGTTCTCAGCACTATTCATACCAATGATGCTCCTTCAGCCTATACCAGACTAATCGACCTCGGGGTAGAGGAATATCTGATCAATTCCTCGCTGATATCGGTAATTGCTCAACGCCTGGCAAGAAGGGTATGTTCCGGTTGTGCTGAAGTAAGCTGCCGGGATCCATCCAGGATCAGGACTTACGGCCTTGAAGATCTGGCAAAGAGATATAAAATAAGTAAAGCTGCATTTAAGAATGCCGCAGGATGTCCTGCCTGCAATCATACCGGCTACCGCGGACGGGTCGGCATCATGGAATATCTCAGGTGTACTCCGGAGCTGAAAAAAATTCCAAAGGACAGCGGCTTTACTTTAAATGCTCGACAATATATGAAAAAGAATAATGTGCGCTCTCTGGCCGAAGACGGATTTCTGAAAGTTTTGAGAGGTATGACGACCATTGAAGAAATACTGAGGGTATGTGAGTGATGATCAGATTTGTCTATACCGCCTATGATAAAACCGGTTCAAAACATGAAGACCATCTCCTTGCGATCGATATGGAATCTGCCAAAATTAAGCTGAAGGAGCTGGGTCTGATTCCTGTGAAAATCGACAAATCAGACGATGAAAGAAGCAGAATTAAATCTTTATATCCATTCAACTCAAAACCTAAGCTTTCTGATATAGAATTTATGACCTCACAATTATCACTGCTTATGAGAAATGGAGTAAAAATAGACCGCGCATTGCGCATAGCGAAAAGCGGGATAAAAAATGTGACCCTGAATAAAATCGTTGAAAAGATTTACGGAGAGATAAGAAGGGGAACCCCCCTTTCCGTCTGTCTTGAAAAATATCCTGATGTTTTTGACACTCTTTATGTAAGTCTTGTAAAGATCGGAGAGACCACAGGCCGGTTTTCCCATGTTTTTGAAAACCTTGCCGCCAATCTGAATTTCAGACAGAAAATAATGGCCGATACTCGTCAGGCAATGATCTATCCTCTTATAATCTCAGGAGTCTGCACGCTGTCCATATTTTTTATTTTCAACTTCATACTGCCTAAAATTTCGGTGATCTTTGCAGGTATGGATAGTCTGCCGATCTATACGGAATTTTTGCTGCGGATCAGCAAACTGGTTCAGAAATATCAATATATGGCTTTACTGGCAGTACCGGCAATTGTTGTTTTACAGAGCCGTTTTCAAAAAAATAAATTCTTAAAAAGATTCAGCGATGGTCTGGTTCTCAAAATTCCCGTAACTCGCGGGCTCGTTTATAATCTGGAGAATCTGCGATTCGCTTCTGCCCTTTCAGTTCTCTTGAAAAGCGGGGTTGTTCTTAACCAGGCGCTTGACCTTGCAGTAAAATCGGTAGGCAATCTTTATATAAAAAAAAGGCTTTTAATTGTAAAAAAAGAGATAAGGGAGGGCAAAAGGCTGAGCGAGGCGATTTTTAAAACTGAATTTTTCCCTCTGCAATTCAATGGTCTTATCGAAGCAGGAGAAGAGACCGGCAGCCTTGCCGATGTATTCTCGGAAACAGAGCAAAGACTGAAGACTCAGTATGAGGCCAGGGTTGCAAGTATTATAACACTGATTGAACCAGCTTTGATTATCATAATGGGATTAATTATAGGGTCTTTGGTTGTTGT
>CAZRLQ010000069.1:5944-9507 GCA_964600725.1 uncultured Desulfobacterales bacterium | reverse complement strand
TTTGTTGGAATACAAAAAAGCTCTTTCAAACACATCAGACTAATAAAATCAGTAGATTATATAAAAATGATTTTTGAATAGCTCAAAAAACTTGAACATCGAGTTTTAGATATATGAGCAAATAAAAAAAAACGGCTTTGCCCTTTTCACAGGATATCCTTAACCAGACTCGAATTTTGCACAAGGCAAAATGAGGCCAAAAATAAGGCCATTGATAAATAGCCGAATTTGATAGATAGATGCTTGATTAATCTATCAAATTCTTTTAAAATTAAAAAATTAATTATCAGTCCAAAATCTAAACGAACTAATATTTAACCAATCGTATGTCAAGAAAAATAATAATGCCCGATTTAAAGCAAACAGACATTTTAGATCTTGATCAGAGCCAACTCGTTTCGAGGCTTAATGATTATGGTATTAAATCCTACCGCGCCGAACAGATTCTAAAATGGATCTATTTTAAGCAGACAGACAGATTTGATTTAATGACAGATCTGAGCAAAGAGATAAGAAATTATTTATTTTTTAATTTTACCATTAATCGTCTTGAAAAGCAAACGATTAAGATATCAACAGATGGTTCCAAAAAGTATCTTTTTAAACTAAAAGATGGCCGATATATCGAGACTGTACTGATCCCTGAAAAAAACCATTATACAATTTGCATATCAAGCCAGGTAGGCTGTGCTCAAGGCTGCAGATTCTGCCTTACTGCAAAAAATAGATTCAGACGCAATCTTTCAAGGGGTGAAATTATCGCCCAGGTACGTGATGTTTTACATGATGTTGAAAATAATCCCTCTGATTCCAGGCGGCTTTCCAATATCGTATTTATGGGAATGGGTGAGCCCCTTGCAAATTATGACAATCTAATCAGCGCCATTAAGACTTTAACCGACAGCGACTATGGACTTAAATTTTCAAACCGAAGAATTACCGTATCCACGGCGGGTCTGATACCTAAGATATACAGTTTGGGAAGGGATACAAAAATCAACCTTGCGATCTCACTAAATGCAGCGGATAACAAAACAAGAAACATTCTTATGCCGATAAACCGCAGGTACCCCCTGAGAAAACTGTTGGAAACATGTAAAGAGTATCCGTTGAAAGCCAGACGAAGAATAACTTTTGAATATATTCTAATAAAAGGGGTAAATGATTCAGATAAAGATGCAAACAGGCTTGTTAAACTGCTCAGGCCGGTCAGAGCCAAGATAAATCTCATACCCTTTAATGAATATAAAGGTTCTCATTTTAGACGGCCTGAAGAACCGGCAGTTTTGCAGTTTCAGAAGATTCTGCACCAGAATAATTACACCGCTGTTATACGTTACAGCAAAGGGCAGGATATTTCGGCTGCCTGCGGCCAGCTTAGCCCGGATTCTTCACACCATTAAATGCTTGAACTTTTCAGGAGAAATGCCGACCGCCTTAATGGTTTCATGGCCGGAATTTGATCTGATTATTACATCGACCGGTGTTCCGGCTGGAGCCTTGCTGTAACCAATACATATGGATGCCGCCATAAAAAAAAGCTTCTTATCCGTTTTCTTTGGCAGCAAAGCGGTGGGGCCTGGGATTTTTTTTGTTTTTACAAGCACTTCTGCATCTGGATTACAGTATTTGGTTATTTTTTCATTATCACCTCTGCTTCGGCCGACAATCACTTTTGTCAGATTATTTAATCGAAAATGTCTTCCGTATTTTAACAGCTCAAGCTCTTTTTCTGTACAGGTGTCATGATGCTCAAAAAGGTCTTTAAGCCTGTGCGTATATCCCTTATCAGTAAGAAGGCAGCCTCCGCCCGGAGCAGGATAGTCGGTAATGCCGAATTCTTTAGCCAGTTCTATTTGCGGTTTGCGGGATCTTCCCGCAAGATCCAGCAACATTTCTCTATTAACAAGTCCCTTTTTTTCAGGAAAAGTCTCCGGAAGCCGTTTAGCACTCAAAGGACGAAGAATGTATCCGTCAAATCCGGAATGCTTTTCCACGTAACGAAGGGACGATCTGGTCTGGGACATGGGGCGTTGACCTAACAGCTCACCGCTGAAAAGAAAATCAAAACCCTCTTCTTCCATAATGCTGCCGGCAAGACCGAACATCAGTGCATGACAGTCCATACAAGGGTTCATCCACCTTCCATAACCGACTGAAGGATTTTTCAGCATATTAAGATATACTTGTGTAATATTTTTAACGATCAGAGGTATCCCTGTTACACGCGCAGCCTTTTTTGCCTTTTCCGCTGAAAAAAAAGGTGTTTCAAAGGTTATCCATCTTACATCAATACCCTGTCTGAGTAAGATCAGTGCCGAAAGAATACTGTCAAGTCCTCCTGAAGACAGGCCCAAAGCTTTCGCTTTTTTTAATTTTAAAACCATGATATCGAAAAATTTTCGTTTAAGACAAAAGGGGAAAAAAGTGACCGACAATTTAATGAATTCAACCTCTTGTGATAAAGAGCAAAGCATATCTAAAAAAACCGATAAGTCTTTATATTTTTTAGGCGCACACTTTTCCATTGCCGGAGGACTTCACAGAGCGCTTTACAAAGCAAAGGAATATGACTGTAATGCACTGCAAATCTTTACAAAGAATTCCCTTACATGGAAGGAAAGGATATTGTCGGAAGATGAGATATATCTTTTTGAACAGGCAAAGTTAAAAACAGGTATATCAAAAATTGCTTCCCATATGTCTTATCTGGTAAATCCAGCGGCAGCGGATAAGAAAAAGCACGCCATGTCATACAAGGCGCTTAAGAACGAACTTGTCAGATCTTCAATGTTAGATATCCCCTTTTCCGTTCTTCATCCCGGCTCACACATGGGAAAAGGCGAAGAAGAGGGAATCTTGCGTATTGCAGATAGTATAAACAAAGTATTTGATGAAACGGGTGATATTAGAACCCGCCTTTTACTGGAAACAACCGCCGGTCAGGGTTTCACCCTGGGAAGCAGCTTTGAACAGCTTTCCTCAATTATGGAAAAAGTCGATTATAAAAATGAAATAGGAATCTGTCTTGACACATGCCATATTTTTTCAGCAGGTTATGACATAAGAACTGAAAAATCATACCTGAAGACAATCGATAATTTTGATGCAATTATCGGGCTTGAGCATCTTTATCTTATCCACTTGAACGATTCCCGCAAGGAGCTTGGTTCAAAAGTTGACCGTCATGAACATATCGGGCTGGGAGCCATCGGAATAAAAGGGTTTGAATATTTTATGAACGACCAGAGACTTAAACTTATTCCAAAGATTATTGAAACTCCGAAAGGAAAAAAAGGAATGAATTGGGATAAAGTTAATCTACAACGGCTTAGATCATTAGTGCATTGACCTTGATTTAAATTTTTCAATAAATTGAGATACTTAAAAGCCTGTTTAATTATTTCTCAGTAAATATAGATGCTATTTTGGAAAAAAAGAACTGATAATACGAAGAACAATCAGAGCAAGAACCGCAACGACTAAGAAATAAATGAGAAGCAACCATGCCGAAAAGAAATTATCAATAATGGTATTGATCATCGGTGTTTTAGGCAGCAGCT
>CAZRLQ010000069.1:0-5844 GCA_964600725.1 uncultured Desulfobacterales bacterium | reverse complement strand
TTTTTTTGCATTGCTTTTCCATAAATGCTCTCCCTCCTGAATCAAAGACCTGCCAGCGGCAGACAGTTCAAAAAGGGGCTTCTATCGGACATGTCTGCCGCTGGCAGGTCAAAAGCCTGAAACGTGTCCATTCTGACACGCAATGAGGATTAAAATTTGAGCCTGACGCCGAAATTGGACGAAAGGAGACGTTTTGCAAAGGTCTCAATACGCCTTCCTCCCTCTAACCCTGTGAAATTAATTATCTGAAAATCTGTAATGCACTTCAAGTTTTTGAAGCTTATTATGCATGATTTAAATGCCGAGGTTCATCACGGATTAGTATGGTAATCCATGATGAGCGGTTAGCAGCACTTAGCTGTTAATTTGCCGCTGCTTTCCATCCTGGGCAGCTCACAACCAATGAATTATAAGTTTGAGCCATAAGGCATTGAATTCCCAACTCCAGCTCACTGCTCATAAACAGTCTCTTACTGCAATTTCATAAACACATTTTCAGAAGAGACCAATTCTTCTAAGATTTCCAAACGAAAATTTCGTTCCTTCTCGACAGCGCAGCGTAAGCTCAATACACAATGTTTTTTGCAAATGGGGTTTTGTATATCAAAATCACCTAAACACCAAAAAGAATCAATGGCAATATTTTTACTGCCCAAATCTTTTCTCATATTGTATCCTTTATTTTCATTAATGAAAGCATCTCTTTGTGAATCTTACCGTTTGTTGCCAGAATTTCCTTTTTGTCAATCGTATAGGAATTATTGGAGAAATCCGTTATGATTGATCCAGCTTCTTTTGCTATTAAAGCACCAGCGGCTGTGTCCCAGGGATTTAAGTTTTGTTCCCAGAATCCATCAAAACGTCCACAAGCAAGATAACAAAGGTCAAGGGCAGCAGAACCAAGCCTGCGGACACCTTGAGAGGCTTTAAGACAATTTGAAAACCGGGTTAAAACCGGCTCTATGATATTTTTTAAATCGTAGGGAAAACCGGTTACCAGTAAAGATTCTGAAACAGATTCTGAGTCTGAAACCTTGATCTGCCTGCTGTTTAAAAAAGCCCCCTTTTCCGAAATAGCTGTAAAAAGTTCTTCTGTTAATGGATTTAGAACTACTCCAACTACTATATCCTTTTTTAATGCAAAAGCAATTGAAATAGAGAAAAGACCCAGTTGATGAGCAAAATTTGTCGTGCCGTCAAGTGGATCAATAATCCACTTATAATCTTGAGACCCCTTTGTTAACCCGCTTTCTTCGGCAAGAATTGAATGCCCCGGAAACTGCTTCCTGATAGCTTCAATTATTACCTTCTCAGAATTAACATCCGCCTCAGTAACAAGATCGATAGCTCCCTTTTTCCCAATTCCGGATAATCTGCCCAAAAAAGATCGAAGTACACCCGCACCTCTGTAAGCCGCTTTAATACTTGTCCTTTTAATCAGTTCCAAGTCCATATTTTTATTATATATATTTTTTTCAGAAGATGTCAATCTTTTCGTTCTGCATTTTCAAAGCGGGTATAAGCGTTCAGAAATGTAAGGTTGACAGTTCCGATGGGTCCGTTTCTCTGCTTGGAAACAATTATCTCCGCTTTACCCTTATTAGGGTTATCTTCATTTTGGTTGTATACCTCATCTCTGTAAATAAAGGCAACTACGTCGGCATCCTGTTCAAGAGCACCCGATTCTCTCAGATCCGAAAGCAATGGCCTTTTTTCGCTTCTGTCTTCGAGTTTTCTGTTTAGCTGTGAAAGCGCCACAACCGGAATGTTAAGTTCCTTGGCCAGGGCTTTTAAGGATCTCGATATTTCCGAGATCTCAAGGTCTCTGCGATCATTGGTTTGAGAACTCTTCATAAGCTGCAAATAATCGATAACTATAAGGTCTAACCCTTTATCCAGCCTCAGCCTGCGGGCCTTTGTTCTTATTTCCATTGGTGAAATATTTGCCGTATCATCTATATAGATAGGCAATGAAGAAAGAGTTCCAGCAGCATCTGTAAGATTATCCCATGTATCTCTGCTGAAAAAACCACCTCTCAATCGAAATGAATCCACCCTCGCTTCCGAACAGAGCATACGGAAAGAAAGCTGTTCCTTTGACATCTCAAGAGAAAATATCGCAACAGAAGCATTTGACTTGACAGCTGCATTTCTTGCAATGTTTAGAGCAAAAGAGGTTTTCCCCATACTTGGCCGTGCAGCCAAAATAATGAGATCTGAAGATTGAAAGCCGGACGTCAGCCTGTCAAGATCCGTAAAACCTGTCGGAACACCTGTCAACAAGGATTTGTTGCCCTGCCGCTCTTCCAGTTCGTTTATATTCGTATCAATGATGTCACGAATGGGAAAAAAACTTTTTTTTGCCTTGTTCTCTGCTATTTTAAAAATAGAACTCTCGGCAAAATCAATAACCTCAGCAACATTGCCCTGTTCCTCAAAACATCGTTTGATAATGGAATTCGCCTTTTCAATCAGATGCCGCAACAATGATTTATCATGAATTATCCTGGCATAATGAGGCGCATTTACCGCAAGCGGTATGTTATCAAGAAGTGAAGACAGATATACTGCCCCTCCAATTTCCTCTAACTGTCCGTTTTCTTTTAATTTATTCGCAAGGGTTACCAGATCTACCGGTTCATTCTTTGAAAATAGATCAATAATTGAGGAAAATATCTTCCCATGAGCAGATTTATAAAAATCATCTGGAGCAAGAATCTCGACGATATCAAGCAAGACACTGTTATCTAATAAAATCGCACTTAAAATTGATTCTTCCGCCTCAATGCTTTGAGGCGGAATTTTATACAATGACAGATCTTTTCCATTTTGCATTTTACTTTTAAACCTTAGGAACGGTCATTTATGAGTCTGTTACTCAGGTACTACCTCAACTGTAATTTCAGCCTCAACGTCTTTATAAATACGAACAGGAATTTTAAATGTACCAAGAGTTTTGATCGGCTCGGCAAGTAAAACCATCCGTTTTTCCAGCTCAACATCTTGTTTTGCAAGTGCATCAAGTATATCGCGTATAGATACAGAACCGTAAAGACGGTCTTCTTCATGAACTTTTGCTGCAATCCTGCATTGGACTCCATCGATTCTTTTTGCCATCTCTTCAGAAAATTTCTTCTCTTTGGCTATCTGAAGTTCAAATTTGGCTTTCTCCTGTTCCAGCATTCTTCGATTTTCAGGAGTATCAAGAACCGCCTTATTCTGGGGCAGGAGATAGTTACGGCCATAACCTGCGGCAACTGTTACTCTGCTGCCGATTATACCAAGTGATTCTATTGTTTCTTTTAATATCAAATCCATTATGATACCTCCATTAAAGAGCCTGTCTAAAAACTCTTTTTTTGCCAATTTCGGCGTCAGGCCCAAATTCTGCGTAATTTTACATAAAAAAGCCGACTATCCTTAAAATACTCAAAGTCTATTTATCCGCATCTTTGCCCTTTTTGACCGCAAGCAAAACCAAATATTTTCAAACATACTTTAAGAACTCTGATGTGAGCCGGTTTTTGGGGGTTTAATTTTTCTCAAATTCAGCCATATATCAAAAAATCCAAGCATTATGATAAAAATTAATAAAATCTGCTGAAAAGCTATCAGACTGTATAAAATAAATCTAAGTGCAAATGGAAATTGTTTTCTTTCAAAAAAAAATGATACAATTGCAATGCCTTGAAAAAAATAGACGGACATCAGCACAATCAAACCATTTAAACCAAATAACTTAAAACCGCTGCTTGGTAAAAAAAGCATAAAACCGCATCCAATGACATACCACACAAGAAATTCAGGAGCTTTCCATAGATTAAGCAAACCAAAATCAGGATAGTAAATATTTTTGACTTTAAAGACAGGTTTTGCAAGAAGAAGACAAGACCAGGCAATAAAGAAAGATGAAACCACCGCAAAAGCGGGAAGAATTCGTACGATGACATACCGTATACTTGCAAGTGAATCTGAAATTATCTGTATGTTTTCTTCCTGCATGCCCATATTTTGATAAAGTTCCATGACAAGCTTCAGATATTCAGACACATATTCCGAAACCATACTCTCAATATCGGTATGCGAGCTTTTACTGTAAAGAAGCAGACATATAAATCCAGCGGCCAGCACAATTCCGCAGGCATATAAAATTATTTTTTCTATTGATAAATTAAACTCGATCAGTTCGCTTAAAACAAATCCAAGAAGCATTAACTCCACAAAAAATAAAGTTTCAATTGAAATACTGCCGAGAATTAAAATAATTAAAAAGATTGTAACAAGAAGCACAATAGCCCCTTTTACTCTCCCTAATTTTGAACGGTAGAAAAAAATCGGCAGAGGAACAAGCAGGGAAAAGAAAAAACCGATCAGCGGCATGTAAATTGATAAAATAAAAATTAAGCTCGATATTATAATACCTGTTATAATATCTTTTGATATATTCCCTTGAAAAGTTTGGGTCATAGCGGATTATTGTGGAGATTTATTAAGCATACACTAATTGAGCTTATGCTATCAGGCATTAGCCGTTAATTTACCGCTGTTCCAGCTTGGCTGATTAGCTCCTAAAAGCTAAGTGCTGCTAACTGTTCATCACGGATTACCACACTAATCCGTGATGAACAAAAAGCTTGAGACACTCTCCTCTTCTTATTATGAGGCTGCCTTTCCGAAAGCGGAATTTTCCTGGCTGTTTTATATAACAGCTATGCTTCCATTGTGCCTACGTACGGCAATAGTGCAATTGTACGAGCTCGTTTAACCGCCCGTGTCAAAACTCGCTGATGTTTTGCACATGTGCCGGATATGCGTCTTGGGATGATCTTTCCTCGTTCCGTAATGAAATATTTAAGTAATTTTGGATCCTTATAATCTATTACCAGACTGCTGTCCGCACAGAAACGACATACCTTGCGCCGGTGATAAAATCTTTTTCTTCTGCCGGCACCTCTATCTTTACCATTATTTCTTACTCTAAAAGCTGCCATATTACGACTCCTCTCTTTTCACCGCTTCAGATTCAAAAATACCAGATAAACCTGATTCAGTATCTGATACATCATAATCCTGATCAGCATCAGATTCATTGTCAAAAGTATCTTTTATTTCAGCAGACTCGGCCGACTGGTTCTTTTCCATTTCCGCCTCGGCAATTTCTTTCTTAATGTTTTCAATGTCAACCTTCTCATCTGTTAAAACAGTCATATATTTCAGGACCCTGTCATCGATCCTGAAAACCCGTTCCATTTCATTTACCAGATCGCCGGTTCCGCAATAATCTATCCGAACATAGTAACCTCGCGGCTTTTTCTTGACTTCATAGGCTAACTTTTTCACTCCCCATTCATCAAACAGAATCGGCATCCCCTTTCCCTTGGAAATAAGATCTTTTACCCTATCAAAAACAGGGGCCCGAGCTTCATCTGAAATATCGGGGTCAATAATAACAATGGTTTCGTACCTTCTCATGCAACCTCCTTACGGGTATTAAAGCCCCGGTTTTAAACCGGAGCAAGGACTTTAAAAGCCCGGCCGTTTGAAAAAGATCGTACAACGACCGCGGCAACCGGATTTATCCGGCGGGACTGCAAAGCAACCTTAATTTAAATTGAAATTTTATAATATTATATAATCATATGGTCAAGAATTAAATATGGCAATAGAGATACTCCGACGACCGATAACGCAGTGAAATTATTTGTACAGATATCTATAAGCCTGTTGATTTATGAGAATTTCCGTTTGAAATCAAGGCATACAAAAAAAATAACCAGAGGCATATACTTGAGTTTTCGAAAAATAGTTTTACTCGATGTTCAAGTTTTTTGAGCTATTCAAAAA
>CAZRLQ010000068.1:0-9551 GCA_964600725.1 uncultured Desulfobacterales bacterium | reverse complement strand
AATTATCATTTTAAAACATTTAAATTGTCAACAATATTATTTTTGCACATACAGTATTCCTCTGTTCATGACACGGTACGATGCTTCGGGAAATTCTATTCTAAGTGGACGTGACATGATATGTTTATATCATTTTGTGGGGCTAATGGTTAAATGCAGACTTGACCCTATTGTCACTATATTCCGTATGAACCCTTGTTCCCGTATAACAGCGGATATGATCGGGAAAAATTTGGTTGATATTAAAGTATAAACTGATAATTGAAGGATTCCTCTTAGATAATAGTAAAATTGGGACTTCCTGCTGCCTGATTCAGATAGTCGGAAAGAAGCCAGGCAACGATGGCGAGACATTCCATATCCAGATATTTTTTTGCGCTTTCTCTGTAAAGTAAGTTGCACTGAGCTGGAAATTCATCATCTTGGTCATTGAAAAGCATAAGAAGCGGAACCTTTGGCAGAGGATCAAACCTTATTGAGATCTGATAGGAAAGCTCAATATCCGGAGGGCGGCCGCCAAGTTTTTTGCAAGCCTCTTCAAGTTCTCCAAGTTTATGCGAAAAGTTTTTAGCAATCGGTCTTTCCGCATTATTTGTAAATCCACCCACGAAGGGGGCTGCATCCTTGAAATCTTTGTAGGACACCCAATTACCTGTCTCTGGATAAGTATCAGGGCATAAAATAATGTATTTGCAGAGTACAATACTTACAGCATGACTTGGTTTCTCGCCGGCCGGGTCGAAAATACCGCCCGCGGAAACTTTGTAGCACTTTCCAAGAAAAGGGATTATCATTTTGTCTCCACACATGCGTACTCCAAGTTTTCCCGATCTTGGTTCCAAGTCCAGGTTTGCAATCCGTGCCAAATATTCTTTGCATATCTTTTCAAAGATTGAAGATTTTTTTGTCATAATGTAAATTATTCCAAAGAGTTGTTTGAAAAGTAGGTAACATCTCAATAAGTTCGGGTAAACTGATTATAAAGGACATTTCTGAACAACGGACGTCCAACATCGAACGCCGAATGAAGTATTCTGACAATTTATAAATCGGCAGAGCGAAGCGATTTCAGCATTCGACGTTCAACGTTCGATGTTGGACGTTCAAAAAAACTTAACTCTGTCGATAACGTTTACCCAGCCGCAACCTGTGACCAATGATTGAATTTGCCCATAACTTATTGAGAAGTTACAAAAGCAGGGGATAGAAGTGGAAAAGCGCGAGATCGAGGGTAAGTTATTACAAAAGTGCCTAAAGTTAAGGAATACGCCTTCAGCCTGCCTGCTGCAGGCAGGTCTCATCACTCACCACTCATTACCCTTATGCACACAGCAAAATTTATACCTATCTATTGATAATGGCATCATAGTTTTTTCGAAAACTCAAGTATATATACTATTTTAATTATCCAGAACTTCTCTGACTTTTTCAAGCAAATCGGATAGAGGGAAAGGCTTTTTAATGATGTTTTTATTAAAATATTTGTTTGACTCTATTTCATTTTTGCTGTCAGAATAGCCTGTTGCTATGATCACTTTAACTTCCGGATCAATCTCCTTAAGCTTTTCAAAAGATTTGAGTCCCCCCATTCCAGGCATATTCAGATCCAAGATCACCATATTGATCATCTTTTTATTTTTGCTGTAAATATCAACGGCTTTTTCTCCATTTTCAGCGGTAAGCACCTTATATCCAAACCGGCTTAAAATGTTCTTTCCAATTTCAAGAATTGTTTTTTCATCATCAACCAGCAAAATAGTTTCATTTCCACCTGCCGTACTTTTCACAAGTCTTTTATTTTCAGATAAATCTTTTGTTTCTGATTTTAATACGGGAAAATAGATACAAAAGGCCGTTCCTTTACCAGGCTTGCTATGGCAGATGATTTCACCGCCATGGCTTTTTACAATGCCGTATACTATCGCAAGCCCCAGCCCTGTTCCTTTACCTGTCTCTTTTGTGGTAAAAAAAGGTTCAAATATATGCTCCATTATATCTTCAGGTATCCCGGCACCTGAATCGGAAACAGAAAGCTCGACATATTCTCCCGGATTAATATTGGCGTTGGCTTTTATAAGTTCATGATTTATTACGACATTCCTGGTTTTAAATTTAAGTTTTCCTTTATTATCCATGGCATCTCTTGCATTAATTGCCAGGTTCATCATTACCTGTTCAAGCTGAAGGGGATCGGCATTTATCACCTTGAGATTCTCATCAAGATCTAATTCAATTTCAAGCATCTTTGGAAAGGTTCGTTTCAAGATATCATAAATTTCCCTGGCCCCACGGTTAAGATCAACCGGTTTTAATTCACTATCAACCTTTCTGCTGAAGATAAGGAGCTGCTTAGTTAGAGCAGATGCCCTCTCAACTGAATTGCCGATTGTTTCCAGCTTGGAATAATCCGGATCATCTTTTTGTTTTTTAAATAAAAGAAGCTGGGTATAACCGGAAATTACCTGAAGTATATTATTAAAATCATGGGCTATCCCGCCGGCTAGAGTGCCGACCGCCTCCATCTTTTGGGAATGCCTTAACTGGGACTCAAGCCTCTCTTTTTCTTTGTGAATATCCTTTATCTCTGAAATATCAAAAGATACCCATAATATCATGACAATATTGCCATTTAGATCAAGGATGGGATAGATTGTCAATAGTGCCGGAAAGCTCTCGCCGGATTTGCGTATCATATCTAATTGGAGTGTAATTCCTTTTTTTTTCTCCCACATTGCCTGGCAGGTTCGGGCAATCAATCCGGCATCTTCCTGCAAATAAAGCATGGCAACAGGTTTTCCTGTTGCATCTTTTTGACTGTAGCCGAATATCTGCCCGGCGCCAGGGCTGAACTCAATTATTCTTAAGTCCTTCCCGACAGAATCTGTTGTAATAAAAGAGACGCTGTCCGCGGCCCTGAAAACAGCCTGCAGGTGTTCATTGCTTTTGCGCAGTTCTTCTTCTGCTGTTTTACGTTTGGTTATATCCAGGCCAACGGAAAGTATCAGCGGTTCATTGATTGATTTTCCTGAAAGCGGACAGTGCGTCCATGTGATATACTTGGTTGAACCATCTTTGCATGTCATAATCGATTCGCTGGAAACCTGATGCAGTTTTCCAGCGAATATCTGCATCATATCTTTATGAAAATCGTTGCTTTGCTTGTCTGCTGAAAGAAAATCCGTAAATCTTAATTGTTCCGGATTGTTTTTCTCATACATTGCAAGCGAGCGGCCGTAATGATTCAGCAAAGTTATTTCGCCCGATCTGTTCTGTATAAGTATGATAACAGGTGCCGTATCAAGAAGGCTTTTAACAAAATCTCTTTCACGGGAAAGATCATCAATATTTTTGGAAATTGTTTCTGATAGACCCTCCAGCCTGTATGAAAGTTTTATGGCTGTTTCGGTGAGAACATCGACTTCATCTTTTCTTTGCGGATGGATATATTCCTTGCGTATAGCGCATCTTGCTTTAACAAATCCCCCTTCGGCAAGCAGGGGCAGATACTTTGCCATATGGCGCAGCCTTGACAGAGGCTTCCATAAAAGCAGTAAAAGCAATATCTCGGAAAAAAATATACCTATGATACATATCCAGACGGTCTGTTTTAATGAGGATTGAATTTCAAATAAAGAGCGGGTTATATCCGTGATCAATACTAAAAAACCGCTGCCGACAAGATTTACATTAAAATCTTTAAGCGGAATAAGGTGGACTTCGAAGTACCGTTTGTTATCCAAAACCTGGATACCGCTTTTCATCTGAGTTAAAAGAGGATGTTCGGCTGCAAGTTTTTGAAGAATCGGCAATTTATGACCGATATCGGTTAAAGCTATGACACTGGCCTTCCATGGCAAAAGATATTTTCCGAAATTATTTTCTATTTTTTTCCGGTCTTCGTCAACTCCGGTCTTTTGACCTTCATTCGATATAATAATACCCATATCGATTCCCGATATCTGTTTGAAACCTAAAATAACATCGGCAAGCGAGCTTTCTACAAGAATGACACCGGTCTTTTTCTCCCTTGATAGAACAGGAACTGCAGCATACTGAACACATTCTTTTTGACAATCGATCAAGGTCGCAGGTTTTTCCAGACGGTTTACTTCACTTATCCATGACGATATGTTAGGCGCATTATCTTTTTTAAATCCGCTCTCTTCCCAGTTGACAAGGAGTTGATTTTCCGGACTGTAAAAACGGACAGCATTGATTCCCATATTTAACTGAAGCGATGGCCAGTGTTTTTTAAGGGTTTTTATAATATTTTTTCTGTTTATAGATATATCGCTGCTTTCCGTGGTGCTTAATATCGGGATTATATGCGCTACCTGCTGCATATGTCGGAGAGATTGCTCGATTAAAGCTTCTATCTCAATCGTATAACGGTGAATAGCTTTTCTTTTCTGATTGTCAAACTGTCTGACGAGGTTCAGGTAACTAATTGATGACAGGGAGATATTCACTATTGTCAGGACAATGCTGGTCAGAATAATGGCCTTCCATTTTAAGCTGAAAAATTTTTCAGCCCCTGAAATTTTAAAGCCGTTATTTGAAATTTCCGGTTTTGGAAGTTTTTTCTTGTTCAAATTGCGACCTTTTATATATGAAAATTATGAATTTTGAATGATAAATAGAGAAATTTCATCTACTTCATGCTTTATGTTGTGTCCGTTAGGGCCCGATGGTTATTTGATGTTCTTTATGAGGAATCAGGGCTAAAAATAGTAAGACATCATAATGGAAAAGAGGTTCCAGTATTCCCGGGTTTTGGAAGCATCCTGGTTATCTTCATGTGTCAGCCAGGCGGTTCCGTTTACATAGTGGTATTCACCTCTCAGCATAAGGGATTTGGTAATATCCCATCTCAAACCGAATGTCAGATCCTTGGCAAAAAAACTGTAATGGGGATGGCCCGGTCTTTCCGACTTTGTGCCATTAGGATCATCCTTGTCGGAAAAGAGAAGATCATAACGAACCATACCTTCCCAGTTTCTGAGGAACCTGTAGCTTGCTTGCAGGTAATAGCTTTCACCGGTTATGGTTCTGTTCATAAAAGAACAGCCAAACTCTTTGTATTTTACTTTGCGCAGCGCATATTCCGCAGTCAGACTCCATTTTTCCTCATTAAGCTGAGCAGATATTATACACGGTTCAAATCTGATGGATCCGTTATCAGGATCGTTTAAATATGAGCCGGAAGAATCATAGTCGATATTCAACTGTGCCCATGTAAAAGCGAAACGTAACCTCCCTCCTTCTTTTTCATACATAAGCCGTGCGTTATACGATATTTCGTCATCAAGATCTCCGGGAAGATTGCTGCCTAAAAGGGATGCCTCTATTTCCCTTCCTTTTATTTTTGGCTTTCCAGCACCTGCATGGAGAAACAGATTGCCATACTTTGTGCGGTATTCGCCGTTTAATTGAATACCATCTGCTGAAAGGGCGAGATCACGGCCTCTATCGAAATATATGGATTGGGGAAGAAAAATGCTCGGACGGGTAGCTGCCACATCACGAGTTTCATTGTAAAGCCCGTAAGGCGTCTTAATCCTTCCGATGCGAAAGGCGGCCCAACCTGCGTCTTTATCCAAGAAACGGCAGTCGACAAAACCATAATCAAGACGCACATCCCCATCGTCATTTTCTCCTGCAAACCTGGACAGAATTTGAGCAGAAAACTGCAGAAGAGGTATGGGACGGTAAGATGCATTGACTCCTATTTCCCTGAAGTCAAAACTGCCATCATCGTCACTTCCGCCGTAATAATTATTGTTCGAAGTCAGCACATATCCCTGGCTTAAAAAGCCGTGGAACTGGAAATTATGATTCAGGCCTTCAAGGGCGGATACAGGAAGGGATAAAAGAAAAAGAGAAAAACCGATAAGTACAATAAAAAATATTTTATGAAAGCAAAGCATATCTATTTAATAAGCAGTATTTTGAGAGTTTCGTCAACTGGAGGCCATTCCGAGTATCCAATGGCTCCAGGAGTAGAGGCTACTTTTTCAAGCATCTCTTTTGGTGTTGAAACTTCAATGGGGGCCTGCCCTGTTCCTGAAAAGACCTGCCTGTCCCAGCACCATCTTAACTGATGGGGGAAAATGTTAAGTTCATCTTTGCAGAATTTTTTGTGGAGAGGATGATTATCAGGAAGAACAAACACCTTGATGGGTATTCCATCAGGCCATGTATGAAAGCGCATTCCGAAAATGGCCTGGAGGCTGTTTCTTGAAACAGTCCCCCTGACTACCTGAGGATTGACGATAATCGACAATGCACTGCACTTAAATGTAAATACAAGAAAACAGAAAAGAGAAAGGATAAAGTACAGCAAAATATTTGCTGAAACATAGCTTGTCCTCCTGTTTTTTAAAGAGGTCAGATACATTATATTTCCGCCTCTTGAGTGTAATTTTCCATATTCAGCAAAAAAGTGTGCAGCACGCAGGTTTCAGCCGGTATTATCAGAACTTTTCGTGAATCAGATCCCAGATATCTCTTTGATTCATATAAAGCCTGTTTAAGCTGTCTTCTGATACTTCCGCGAGATAAGGCCTGCGGGGTCCGTAATATTCTATAGTCGGAGCGATCGGTTTCATATGAAGCATAAATCTTTTCAGCAGTTGATTTAATCCTGGTTCCATTGCCGCAAGCAGATATCTTATATTATATTTAAGGCACATTTGTATTATAGAGACTGCAAGCCCAACCGCCGGACCTGGAAAATTTCTCCTTTCAACTCCTTCTTTTTTGCCTGCAGAAAGATCCGGCACCGGATACGGTTTAAAGTTTTCACTACTTCTGCATCGGAATTGTCTGGTTACGACAAGTCTTGAAACTTCCGCTATCTGCCGCCTTGGAAGAGCGGATATTTTGACATCCGGATCCAGAGAATGGTATAGACGCTCTTCTATGGGGAGCGGTCTTTCCGGATCTTTCCGATCTGCAAGTATCAGCCTGACACTGCCGGCAAAAGCGCCGGATGGCTTATGCCTCAAAAGAGAGTAAACCGAATGTCTGTCAAAGCGGTCTATTTCTTTTTCTTCCGGGTACTTGTAAGCTTCAAAACCGGGTACACAACCTTCCATGCAATAAACTTTGTATCGCATGCGAAATATTTCTTCGCGCAGACCCGGGGAGTCGGCCGGTATAATCTCGAAATATCTTTGAAACATGCTTTTTAAATCAGCCATTTAAGTTATCCTCTTGGATGATATTTTTTATGTATCTTCTTAAGCTGCTCCCTGGCCACATGAGTATATATCTGCGTTGTGGAAATATCGACATGGCCCAACATCATCTGGACAGCTCTCAAGCCGGCTCCTCCTTCAAGAAGGTGGCTGGCAAAAGAATGTCTCAAACTGTGTGGTGTTATCTCTTTTCTTAAATCGGCTTTCAAGGCATAACGCTTCAGCAGTTTCCAGAAACCCTGGCGGGTCATAGGCTTTCCTGCCCTGGCAACAAAAAGGTATTGGCTTTTCAGATCTTTTAAAAAAAAAGGCCTGGCGAATTTTATATAATGATCTATTTTTTCTTTTGCACAGAGACCCATCGGAACGATCCTTTCTTTTGCTCCCTTTCCAATCACCCTTACATAACAGGCATCCATGTTTACAGCCATAAGTCTCAGGTTCAAAAGTTCAGACACCCTTAGTCCGGCAGCATAAAGAAGTTCTATCATGGCTGAATCTCTCACCCCTTTAGGCGAATTTGGATCGGGAATGCTTAAAAGATTTTCGACATCTTCAACAGATAAGACATCCGGAAGTTTGAGTCCGCTTTTCGGCAGATCGATAAATTTTACAGGATCATGCTTGAAAAGCTTTTCATTTATTAAAAACCGGTAGAATCCTCTTAAAGTCACCAGGTGTCTTGCCCGTGATCTCGCACTAAGGCCCGCATCTTTTAAATTAAGAAGGTGCTTTAATATCAGATCTGTGTCATGATCGGAAACATGTTTTATTCCTTTTTGCCTAAGAAATGCAAAGTACCTGGAAAGATCCTCGCTGTACGATTCAATGGTTTTTTCAGAAAGTCCTTTTTCAACCAGCAGATAATTTAAATATCTGTCAAAAAGAGCATCCTGAGAATTGATGCCAGATGATTCGGTCATTTATTCCACAAAGCACTGTCTGATGCATCAAGACTGTTTAAAACCCTTGCGCCATCCTTTTGCACAACTACCATATTTTCAAGCCTGACGCCACCCCACCCTGGAATATATATGCCTGGTTCAACCGTTACAACCATTCCCTGCCTAAGGATTCTCTCATTCAGGGGACTGAGCCTTGGAAGTTCATGAACCGCCAGACCGACACCATGTCCCAGGCTGTGTGTAAACAGATCTTTAAAACCCTTGCTTTCAATATGGCTGCGAGCAGCCCTGTCAACATCTTTTGAACTCACGCCTTCTTGTATTGTATCGATCGCCTTTTGCTGAGCATCCAGAACTGTTGCATAGACTTTTTTAAATGTTTCATCCGGCCTGCCGATAACAAGAGTTCGCGAAATATCACTGCAGTATCCGTCTAATTTTGCACCCCAGTCAAAAAGAATGGGTTCACCGCTTTTAAACCGCCTCTCCCCTGGTATCGCATGGGGCAGTGCACTATTTGGTCCTGATGCGGCAATTGTCGGAAAAGAGAGTTTGTCGGCACCTGATTCGCGCATCCTTTTTTCCATAGCCCAGGCAGCCTCTTTTTCCGTCATGCCAGGACCAAGAGTTGCAGCGAAATTTTTGAAAGCAGATTCAGCAATAAAAAGTGCTTTACTTAATTGCTTGATTTCAAATTCCTCTTTGATAATTCTTAAGTTTTCAGCCATATCTTCTACAGGGAAAAGTTCAACAGCTAATTTTTCCGATTCTATACGCTCAGTTAATTTCCTGTATAAATAATACGACATACGCGTTGTTTCAAAACCGAGTCTTTCTGTTTTAAGCGTATTTAGTATATCTGCAAGCTTATTGAACAATCCGTCTTTATAACAGAAAATCTCATAAAGGGGCGCCTCCTTTTCGGCCTGCAGCTTAAAGCGTGAATCAGTGGCAAGGATTAACTTTGAATCGGTTATGAACAGCGTCCCTGCTGATTCGTTGAAATCGGTATCTTCACCGGTAAATCCGCTTAGATAACGACGGTTTTCCTCCGTCAAAACTAAAAAGGTATCAAAATTCTTCTTAGAAAGGGATCGTCTGAAATGCAGAATTCTTTTTTCAATTGATTTTTCCAAATTACTATCCATAATATATAGAAATGCTTGGGAGGCTGTCTGAAAATAAGATTAATTATTGTTTCAATCAAAGACCCGACTTTTTGTCAAGACATAAAAAATGGAGTTACAGGGCGCTTTTGCAAGGTATGTGTGTATTATAATTTATTTTGATTAATAAAATTTTTAGTGGTAATGAATTTTATTATTTAAACAGCTCTTTGAGCTGAGTTTGCTATTGTCCGGGATGTTTTGTTTCGCCCGCTGATGAACTTATGAATCTTTATTTAACCTCAAGATTGGCGGTTAAAAGGAGGTGATAAATTTTGAGG
>CAZRLQ010000067.1:0-9665 GCA_964600725.1 uncultured Desulfobacterales bacterium | reverse complement strand
CCTGATGTATTTGAAAGAGCTTTTTTTGTATTCTAATAAATTCAGCAGCTTATAAAAAAACTTGATCATCGGGTAAAAGGAGGGGGCATGAGTATTGAAGTAGAAGTTTACAAGCCAAAAAACGATATAAGAGTGGTTACTGCGACTTCTCTTTTTGACGGCCATGATGCATCCATAAACATAATTCGCAGAATGCTTCAAGATACCGGCGCAGAGGTTATACACTTGGGGCATAACCGGTCTGTTCAGGAGATTGTCGAGGCCGCCATTGAAGAGGACGTACAAGGTATTGCGATATCAAGCTATCAAGGCGGCCACGTAGAATTCTTCAAATATATGATCGATCTTTTGAAGGAAAACAATCTTTCCCATGTAAAAGTTTTTGGCGGAGGTGGAGGTGTAATTGTTCCGGAAGAGATTAAGGAGCTGGAAGAATACGGAGTAGCAAAGATATATTCGCCTGAGGACGGGGCAAGAATGGGGCTCCAGGGTATCATTAACCATATGGTTCAAACCATGGATTTCCCTACGGTTGCAGGGGATGGTTTTGACTTCGGCAAACTGTCTCCAGATAACAAACTTTTGCTCGCAAATGTTATTACCGCGGTTGAACAGGCAAAAGCACAGGAAAACGGGCATCTTGCCAGACTCAGATCTCAGATTTTAAAAAAGATGGGAACCAACAAGAGTGCTGTTATCGGTATTACAGGAACCGGTGGTGCTGGAAAATCTTCTTTAACAGATGAACTTGTTTTGCGTATTATTCACAATACCAAAGATATAAAAGTCGCCATTATAAGCAGCGATCCTTCCAGACGCAAAACAGGCGGAGCCCTTTTAGGCGACAGAATAAGAATGAACTCCATTGGAAATCCAAGGGTTTACATGCGGTCTTTTGCCACCCGCCATTCCAGTACAGAAGTTTCCGCTGCATTGTCCGAAGCAATCGAAGTTGTCAAGGCGGCAGGTTTTGACCTGGTCATTGCTGAAACCGCGGGTATCGGTCAGGGTGATTCAAATGTCACCGATCTGGTCGATATATCAATTTATGTTATGACCAGTGAATTTGGTGCGTCATCCCAGCTCGAAAAGATAGATATGCTTGATTATGCCGATCTCGTGGTTGTCAACAAGTTTGAAAAAAGAGGCGGTGAAGATGCTGTGCGTGATGTCCGCAAGCAGGTTCAGCGAAACCTGAAAGCATGGGATCTGGCTCCGGAAGATATGCCTGTCTTCGGAACAATTGCTTCCAAATTTAATGACGACGGCGTTACTTCACTCTATCACGCTCTTATTGAGAAGATAGACGAAAAGACAGGCATTAAAATTTCTACTGATATTCCAAAACCTGAATCTAAAACTTCAACATCCAAGACAATCATCATCCCGCCTGAACGTACCCGTTATCTTTCCGAAATTTCCGATACTGTCAGAAGGTATCATAAAGAGACGAAAAAGCAGGCGGATGCTTTGCGCAGGGTCTGGCATCTGAAAGAAACGGCAGCGGCTTTAAGTGAAGGTGAGCTGGAAGGAAGCAGCGCTGAAGTTCTTTCCAGGCTCAAAGAAGAAATAGCAAAGGCTGAAAAAAATGTAAAGAAGATGACAACACAACTTGTTGAAGATTGGGAGAAAACCAGCGAGAAATATAAAAAAGACGAGTTGATATACCATGTTCGGGGCCGTGAAATCAGGGTACCTCTTTTCACTGAGTCATTATCGCATTCAAAAATCCCGAAAGTTTCTCTTCCAAAATACAAGGATCCCGGTGAAATTTACACATGGCTGAGAAAGGAGAATCTGCCCGGATTCTTTCCCTATACTGCAGGAGTTTTTCCGTTAAAACGGGTCGGAGAAGATCCCACAAGGATGTTTGCAGGTGAAGGGGGGCCTGCCAGAACAAACCAGAGATTCAGACTTTTGTCCGGCAGCTACGAAGCCAAACGGCTTTCAACCGCTTTTGATTCAGTAACACTGTATGGATTTGATCCTGACAGGCGGCCCGATATTTATGGAAAGATCGGAAATTCGGGGGTCAGCATATGCACCCTGGATGACGTCAAGGTTCTATACAGCGGCTTTGATCTATGCTCTCCTAATACTTCCGTGTCCATGACAATAAACGGACCTGCCCCGATCATTCTTTCCATGTTTTTAAACACGGCAATAGATCAGCAGGTGGAAAAGTTCAAGGATGAAAATGGAAAAGAGCCCTCAGAAGAAGAATACAAAACAATCAGAGCCAATGCATTAGCTAACGTTCGAGGCACTGTCCAGGCGGATATTTTAAAAGAGGATCAGGGTCAAAATACCTGTATATTTTCAATTGAATTTGCATTAAAAATGATGGGTGATATTCAGGAATTTTTTATGCAAAATAATGTTCGCAATTTTTATTCGGTTTCCATATCAGGTTATCATATTGCTGAAGCTGGTGCAAATCCGATTACTCAACTTGCGCTTACCCTTTCCAATGGTTTTACCTATGTGGAGTATTATCTCTCCAGAGGGATGCCCCTCGACACTTTTGGGCCGAATCTTTCATTTTTCTTCTCAAATGGTATGGATCCCGAGTATACTGTTATCGGAAGAGTTGCAAGACGGATATGGGCTATTGCCATGAAGGAAATGTTCGGAGCAAGTCCGCGTTCTCAAATGCTTAAATATCATATACAGACTTCCGGGCGGTCCCTGCACAGCCAGGATATTCAGTTTAACGATATCAGAACAACCCTCCAGGCGCTCTGCGCTGTTTATGACAATTGCAACAGTCTTCACACCAATGCTTATGACGAGGCAATTACAACCCCGTCTCCCGAGTCGGTCAGACGGGCTCTGGCTATTCAGCTTATCATCAACAGGGAGTGGGGTCTTGCCAAAAATGAAAATATGAATCAGGGGAGCTTTATTGTCGAGGAACTGACAGATTTGGTTGAAGAGGCGGTTCTTTCAGAGTTTGACAGGATTACCCAGCGGGGCGGTGTCCTGGGAGCAATGGAAAGCGGTTATCAGCGGAGCAAAATTCAGGAAGAATCGATTTATTATGAAATATTAAAACATAAAGGTGAATATCCGATAGTCGGTGTGAACATGTTCAGGGATCCCGATGCTGAAGAAGAAATGGCCACTACTGTTGAACTGGCAAGGGCTTCAGAGGAAGAAAAGGAATCCCAGTTGCAGCGTCTGGCCGATTTTCAGAAAAAAAATGAAAAGGAGGCACCGGCGGCACTTGAACGCCTCCAGAAGGTTGCGGTATCAGGAGGCAATATCTTTGCTGAAATGATGAATACAGCCAGAGTCTGCAGCATGGGTCAGATTACCCAGGCATTGTACGAAGTAGGCGGGCAGTACAGACGTAATATGTAATAATACGGCCCGTGTTTCAAAATGGTTTGCTTGCAGCCCAGTCTATCTCTGCGTATCGGCACGCAGACAGGTGCACCGCACAGGAAGGCGCAAAAATTGGCAAAACAGGCCGTTTTGAAACAGGGGTTTTGAGCGGTAAAAATAAATTTTTCTTAGAAAACCCTGTTTCGAGCGGATCAACTGCGTTGTCAATCGGACGGCTTGTGTTATTTTAATCGGTTGATGATCCGGAGATACGGGGTTTGTAATATTTTAGGCTTAAGAAAAAAGGAGAATAATTAATGAAAGAAGCGGTTATCGTGAGTGCGGTACGTACTCCATTAGGCAGTTTTGGTGGTTCTTTAAGCAATACCGGCGCAACAAAACTCGGGGCAATTGTAATTGAAGAAGTTATAAAAAGAGCAAAGATAGAAAAAGAAGCCGTTGATGAAGTAATAATGGGGCTTGTGCTGCCTTGCGGTTACGGGCAGAATCCTGCCAAACAGGCCGCTGTTCTTGCGAAACTGCCGTGGGAAGCGGAGTGTATCACAGTAAACAAAGTATGCGGATCATCATTGAAATCCGTCATGCTTGCCGCCCAGGCAATTCAGGTAGGTGATGCCGATGTTGTGGTTGCGGGAGGAATGGAATGTATGAGCATGGCACCCTATTATCTGGAGAAAGCACGGACCGGATATCGGATGGGCCATGGTCAGCTTAAAGACCATATGATCAATGATGGATTATGGGATATTGTAAATGATTTTCATATGGGGATTTCAAATGAACTCTGTTCGGAAAGATACAATATCTCACGGGAAGATCAGGATCGATATGCAGATGAATCTTACCGGAGGGCACTTGCGGCTATAAATGCAGGACGCTTTGAGGATGAAATCGTTCCGGTTGAGATTCCTCAGAGAAAAGGTGATCCAATTCTGTTTACCCAGGATGAATGCCCAAGGGAAACGAACTTTGAAACATTGTCAAAGATGAAGCCGGCTTTTAAAAAGGGCGGCGTTGCAACAGCGGGCAATTCCTCTATCATCAGTGACGGCGGGGCGGCAGTTGTCGTAATGTCAAGAGAAAAAGCAGACGAACTTGGATGTGAAGTGATTGCAACCATAGGCGCTCAGGCTTCGTATGGGATAGACATGAAATATGTTCTGGTCGCTCCAATATGGGCTATTCCAAAGTGTTTGAAAAAAGAGGGCATTTCAAAAGATGATGTGGACCTTTATGAAATCAATGAAGCTTTCAGCGGTTCGACAGTAGCAATATTGCGCGAACTCGACATAGACCCTGCAAAAGTAAACGTAAACGGCGGAGCTGTCGCTTTGGGACATCCCATTGGAGCCAGCGGCTGCCGGGTACTGGTTACACTATTATATGAAATGATTAAACAGGATAAAATGACCGGACTCGCTTGTTTATGCCTCGGAGGTGGAGAGGCGGTTTCATTGATTGTAAAACGTTAAGACATCTGTTTATCTCTCTCTTTCCTTTGAAAAAATGGTAAAGAGAGAGATAAAATCGATATATCATGAACTGACTTTACCTAATATCTCATTTGCGATAACGATTCTTTGTATCTGATTGGTTCCTTCGTAAATTGTTGTTATCCTTGCATCTCTGTAATAACGCTCTACCGGATAATCCGTTAGGTATCCATATCCGCCGTGAATCTGGATGGCCTGGCCGCATACCTCCTGTGCAATATCAGTGGCATAACATTTTGCCATGGAAGCCTCAAGGGTACAGCTTTCACCTCTGTCTTTCCTGGATGCTGCGTTCAATATCAACAGACGGGCTGCTTCGACTTTCATCTTCATATCCGCGATCATGAACCTTATCGCCTGATTTTCAGCAATAGGCCGGCCAAACTGTTTTCTCTGTTTTGCGTATTTTATAGCCTCGTTCAAGGCTGCCATTGCTATTCCACACCCTAAGGCTCCAATTCCGATTCGTCCATCTTCAAGACTTGACATGGCAACCATAAATCCTTCGCCCTCTTTGCCAAGCATCCTTGATGCAGGAACACGGCAGTTTTCAAATATAATATCTGTAGTATCTGAACCGCGCTGACCCATCTTGTCTTCAACTCTTCCCACTTTAAAGCCGGGCAGACTCTGATCCGTTAAAAATGCTGTCATCCCTTTGCTGCCGGCATTAGGATCTGTTTTGGTTATGGTGACATAGACCCCGGCGTTTTTCCCTGTTGTGATAAACCGTTTAATACCATTGATAATATAATAGTCCCCATCTCTTTCCGCCGTAGTTTCCATTGACTGGGGATCAGAACCGGCTTCCGGTTCAGTCAGGCAAAAAGCGCCGATAAAGTCTCCGCGAGCCATGGGTTCAAGCCATTCTTTTTTCTGTTCTTCTGTTCCGAATTTCTGAATACTTCCGCAGCCAATAGAGTCATGGACTGACATAACAACGGCACAGGAAGCATCTGCAGCAGCGATTTCCATCAGGGCAAGAGCATACGATACAGTACCTGCATCGTCGCCGCCATATTCTTCCTTAACAAGCATTCCCAAGTAACCGAGTTCACCCATTTTTTTTAATGCTTCAGCAGGGTAATTATGCGTCTTGTCGTTCTCCGCAGCCTGTTCAACCAGTTCCTTTTGCGCAAATTCCCTGGTCATTTTCTGCACCATCAATTCTTCTTTAGTAAGTTCAAATGCCATCAATTATTCCTTTCTTTTATATTTTTTCATACGGCCCTAACGGGCGCAATTATGAAAATGAGACATAGCCATGATTCTATTTTGTAATTTTTGTTTTTAATGGGTGCGGCTATCATTTTGAATATCAGCCAAAGCCAGATAAAGGGCACCTGCTGCCAATTCAGCACAGTGCCTGTTCTCATCCGGAAGGGTTTCCAGATAATCAGCAATTTCATCCGGTGTAATTTTCCAGGCATCATCTAAATTTTTCCCTTCGACAAGCTGGGCAACAGTGTTGGCGCAAGCATTGGTATTTATACAACCATTGGTTTTAAATGAGACCGATTTGATGCGGCCGCCAAAAACAGTTAAAAAGAATTCAACAGTATCACCACAATCTCCTGTCCGTTTACCATATCCATCCGGATTTTCAATAGATTCGCGCCTGTCATGGCTAAATGCCATTTTCAGGAAATTTGATGAATGATCCTGCCAAAAATTAATTACTTTTTTACTCATCCTTACTTTTTTCCCTATCAGATATATAAGTCAATGTTATTTTCTTAAGAATATTTTGTTTGAGCATAGTTTTTGACCGTCATTGAGTTTTGAGTTATTAGAATTTCGATAACTCATTGATAATTCCCAAGGGGATAATCCTGCAATGACATTAATGAATTATGTGACTTTAGTAAATCGCTGACAACTCACATCTCATATTTATAACTGTTTATGTGCCGGACAAGCCCGGTGTAATCCTCCGTACAATCCAATGAAACAGCAAACGGTATAGCAGGAAATGGCTACCAGGAATACGTCACGGATTCAGGTCTAAATTAATGAGGAAAGTGAAGCTTCGACACTACCTGAAAATACAAAAGAATTTTTTAGGTTGGAAAAAGTGAAGTGTCAACTATATTTTAACCCTGCCTGCGCCGCGGGCATGGAAGACAGGATTGACGCGAGCAAATATGACCTGGGAGGCTGTCCGAAAATGGTTATTTTCGCCTTATTCGACCCTGCAAAAAATTTCTCATTCCCGAACAGCCTCCTGATATGTTAAGGATCATCATGCAAAACATTTTCTTTATGCTTGGCAGACAGAATCGGTGTATTGACAACAAGGGCCGACAAATTATCTGACCTGCGAATATCAAGCTTCAATTCATCTTTATCGATTTCAAAATAGCGTGAAATTGCTTTTACAATGTCCCTGTGCAGATTTTTGAGAATATCATCGGAGACTTCGAGCTTATCGTATATCAAAGCAAATTGAAGCCTCTTTTTAGCAACATCCTTACTGCTGTCACCTTTACTGAAAAATTTTTTTAAAAATCCGTTAAGCATTGAATAACCTTATTTCCTGAATCCGAATTTTAGGCTGAGCTTTTCCCAGAATTTTTTTTTGCCCTGGGGAATGTCAATGGGAAGATCAGCATGACCGTTAATTCTCATAGCAATCCGCCTGAAGGCATCCCCCGCCTTTGAGCCTTTTTGCAAAACTATAGGCAAACCTGTATTTGTAGATACTACCACCTGATCATCCATTTCCACTAAACCCAAAAGTTCGATGGAAAGAACATCTATAACATCTTCGTGGCTTAACATATCTCCTCTATCCACCATTTGAGGAACTATTCGATTTACAACCAGTTTTGGAGTAATGGAACGGGAATAAAGAAGACCGATTATCCGGTCAGCATCCCGAATAGATGAAATTTCGGGAGTACAAATAACAATTGCTTCATTTGCAGATACTACGGAATTCTCAAATCCGCGTTCTATTCCTGCCGGACAATCCATCAGGATAAAATCGAATTCCTTGCGAAGCTGTTTGGATAAGCGCAGCATGTCTTCAGGTATTATAGCATCTTTATTGTCGCTTTGGGATGCGGGAATAAGAAATAAATTTTCAATTCTTCTGTCTTTAATAGCGGCTTGTCTGATCCTGCATTTGCCTTTTATCGCATCAACTATATTAAATACAATTCGGTTTTCCAGCCCCATTACTACATCAAGATTTCTGAGGCCGATGTCCATATCCACCACGGCCACCCTTTTACCTTCCAAAGCCAGGGCAGCGCCTATAGAGGCGGTGGCCGTTGTTTTGCCGACCCCTCCCTTGCCTGAAGTGACAACAATAATCCTTCCTTCCAATGTTCACCTCTCTAATATGGTTGCTTCCAAAAGCCAGCGAAAACCAGCTAAAACGGTTAAAGCAAAGTTTCAGATCTTAAGATCAAAAGTATTGGCAAATATAATGGTCCTCAATAATTGATAGTTTCGTAAAAAGTCGAAAAATCAATTTTTTGCCACAACATATTGATTAGTGAACAGATTGAGCAGATATATGCCGCGTCCAAAATAAAATGTCGGGACTTTTTACGAAACCATCAAAATTAGCAAAAGGCTGGATACCAGATGCGAAAATTAATTTTTGAAAACTCAAGGAATATAAAGTAAATGCTCCATACGATAAGAGCAGGGCTTTTTGTAACAGGCAAAACCTTTTTTTTGCCTTGCAGCGCAACTGGGAACAGGTTTGGCTCGTATAGACGGGATTGACCCTGACCGTTCGCTTACCAGATTCTCCCGCTTTGTGATCGAGAAAGTCGCAGATTCAGGCGGAGCCGGTTGTCTCTGATCTGGCGCAGAGCACCAGATTTTCTATGAAAGTAATAAAACCAAACTGTTTCATCACCCCAAGCATTGTACGCACGATCATGTTATCGTACCTGAGGCCATGGTAAACGGCTAAATGGGTTTGCTTTTAAATAATCTTCAACCAAAATAGTGTCATTTTCCATGCGGGCAAATTCTATTTTTTTGCCGGGGGAGGAAGGAAGTCCGGCAGCCACATAACCTCCAATTTGTATTTGAATGGGACGAAAGTCAATGGCCAGAATAATGGCTTCTTCATTATTTGGATGACCTGCCATTGCTTTGCCATGCAAATTTCCCAAAATCAGGATATCACCTCCGGCAATGACTTCTCCTCCGGGATTCACATCACCTAATATAATAAGATGTCTTTTTGCATTAATTTTTTGTCCGGACCGCACACGGCCAGAGAGCACAAGAGCGTCATTTCGATAACGATTCCAAGAGGTTCCCATATCACGTTTTCTTACTTTTTCTTCTGAAACCGACCGTTTTTGGGGAGGCCCTGTAACCGATCCAACATCAAAAGCATCTTTTAAAAAACTGCCAAGATCTTTAATAAGATTATCATGCCCTTTTTGTTCTCCAGCATCAATTATAACACGAGCATTGATAGCCAGATGTTTTAATCTTTCAAAAATTCTTTTTAGTTCTTTTTTCAATAAATCCACCGACTGGGCAGGATCCAAGGTTATCCATAAACTGTCTCCCACACCTTTTAAACGTACCGGCATACTTTTTTGATTTTTCATGTTCATCTGTGTTTATATATTCACCTTACTCCTAAATTCTGCAAGCGCTGCTTTTGCCTGAGACCTGCCTGCGGCAGGCAGGTGCAGGGCATCAAACGCGCAGCCGTATATATACGTTTGATAACGCAGCAGATCAGGTAAAAGCGGCGATCCCGCAGGGTCCGGTTTTTGCGGAATATAATAGCGGAGTTCCTTTGATTCTGATTCATCAACAGGGGGAATGTTAATTATATGCAGT
>CAZRLQ010000066.1:0-9749 GCA_964600725.1 uncultured Desulfobacterales bacterium | reverse complement strand
CTGCCTGCGGCAGGCAGGTCTCAGGCAAAAGCAGCGCTTGCAGAATTTAGGTTTAAACTTAAAATTTTTGTGCATCACCCAAGATAAGGATTGTTTTATTTATCAATATCTTTACCTCTGATATGTATCGAGATCTTTACAAAACACCCCCTTTTGCCCGGTTTATACGCCTGTCTGTGCGTGACCATCCCCAGACAGGTCAGGTTAAATTGTAATTAATAAAAATACGAAGTGTATTACCGCGGCTCTAAATTTTCACCTTCCTTAGAAATTTGAACAAAAATGAGCATTTTTCAAATGTCTTGTATAATTTTTGAGAATGTATCTGAATTGTGAAAAGCAGTTCGAAAGCTAAGAAACAGATAACAAGAAACCGTTAACCAAAATAGTTAACCAAAATATATTAAGAATGCCTCGTTTTTCATACATAAATGTTGCTGTTGCCCTTCCTGTATATGACATTTTTACTTACTCGATTCCAGATAATTTATACTCTTTTGTGTCAATAGGGAAAAGAGTGCTTGTGCCTTTTGGCCGTCGCAGCGTGACCGGATACATCCTGGAAACGGTTGACAATATAATCAATGATAAGGCGATAAAACCGGTTATTGATGTTTTGGATGAAAAACCACTCTTTTTTCTTTCTATGATACCTTTTTTTAAGTGGATTGCCAATTATTATATGTATCCCATCGGCGAAGTCATAAAATGTGCATTGCCGGCAGGTATAAACATTTATGACTTCGCTGCCATGACTATTACAAAAGAAGGTGAAAAAGCGCTTTCCAGAGATTTGGCCTCATCACCGGAATATGAAGTTTTAAGCAGCCTAAAACAGGGATACTGCAGGCTGCAAGATATTTCTAAATTTCTTGACAAAAAAATTCCAAATTCCCTGATTCACGCAATGGAAAACCGCGGATGGATTGAAAGAACAAGAAAACTTAAGAAAGGTCTTACAAAATCAAGATTCGAGCAGTACCTGTCATTAATAGATCCTCTTGTTAAAACAGAAGGGCTTTCTTCGCCAAGCAAAAAAGTACTTGAAACTTTAAAATCAGAAGGAAACATTTCTGTTACTGAATTAAGAAAGCTTGTTCCCGTGCCTTCTAATTTAATAAGGTCTTTAGAACACTCGAAATACATAAGTATTTGTAAAAAAAGGATTTACAGAGATCCGTTTGGAGAATCAATCAAGCCTGACACGGCTCCTTATCTGACAAACGAACAAAAAGGCGTTATTTCGTCGGTTTTATCTTCATTGGGAAAAGGATTTGCGACTTATCTGTTGGCAGGGGTAACGGGAAGTGGAAAGACAGAGGTTTATATGCGGCTTGTCGCAGAAACGGTAAAATTGGGATATTTTGCTCTGGTCCTTGTTCCCGAAATCACCCTTATATCACAGATAGAAAGACGTTTTAGGGCCCGGTTCGGTGAGAGCATTGCTGTTTTGCACAGCGGACTTTCAAAAGGTGAGCATTATGATCAGTGGAACCGGATTGTAAACCGGGAAGCTGCAGTAGTTATCGGTGCAAGATCTGCAGTATTTGCACCTTTTGATAATATCGGGATTGTTATTGTTGACGAGGAGCACGACACATCATACAAACAGGAGAAAGGTCTTCGTTACAATGCCAGGGATATTGCAATTGTCAGGGCAAAACTTCAGGATTGCGTTGTATTGCTTGGATCAGCAACTCCTTCAATTCAATCATACTACAATGTAAAAAAAAATAAATTTATCGAACTGAATCTGAAAAAAAGGATTGAAAAACGACCCCTTCCTGAAATTACCATTGTCGATCTTTGCAAAATCAGAGATAATAGCGGAATTAGACGTTTTATTACCAGCGAGCTTTATGAGGCAATGAAGGAGGCCTTGAGCCGCGGTGAACAGATTCTTTTGTTTTTAAACCGGCGCGGTTTTGCCGGTTTTTCGGTCTGCAATGCTTGCGGAAATGCAATTAAATGTAAATATTGTGATGTTTCTCTTACATTTCATCATGAGGCAAATGTGTATAAATGTCATTATTGCGGTTTTACAATGGCACCTGCTGCAAATTGCCAAAGCTGCGGTTCTACGAATATAAAACTGTTGGGGCTTGGTACGGAGAAAGTAGCTTCAGCGGTAAAAACTATTTTTCCGAATGCCAAAGTAGCCAGAATGGATCGGGATACTACGAGGCAAAAGGGCGCTATTTTAAAAATACTGAAAGATGTTAAGGAGCATGCAACAGATATACTTATTGGAACGCAGATGGTTGCAAAAGGGCACGATTATCCAAACATTACGCTTGTTGGCATTATTTGCGCTGATCTTTCATTAAATTTTCCGGATTTTCGAGCTGGAGAACGTACATTTCAACTTTTAGCCCAGGTTTCCGGACGGGCGGGACGCGGAACTGCACCCGGCAAAGTGATTTTACAGACATATAACCCGCATCATTTCAGCATATTAGCTGCAAAGGATCAGGACTTTAAAAAGTTTTACAATGAAGAAATAAAGTTTCGAAAAGCTTTGAATTATCCGCCTTTCTCAAGAATGATCCAGCTTAAAATTTCCGGCAGGAACGAAAAAAAAACAGAGCTATATGCTCAATCCATAGGAGATTTTTGCAGCACCTTAATAAAAAAGAATAAATTACAGTCGATAGAAGTACTGGGGCCAATTAAAGCATACATCCACAAAATAGCAAAAGAATACAGATGGCAAATACTGCTAAAAGGAATGGATGTAAAGTGCCTCCATAAGTTTGTGAACAATCTGATTTTTGAAAAAAGATCGGTATTTAATAAACGTAATGTTAAAGTTGTGGTGGATGTCGACCCATTTTTCTTTTTTTAGGGAACAGAGAGATGAAGGTTCCATCGTCTAAAAGGCGATATAGATATCCATATAATTAATTTCACTGCGTTATCGGTTGTCGGAGTATTTATAATACGCCTTTCTCCCTCTGGCCTTGTGAAATTAATTATCTGAAAATCTATAGCTTCAGGCCGGTTGAGTTCGCCAAAGCCGGACAAATCCGTACCTGAAAAATTTAATATAACCGGCAAGAAATTGTTGACAGATCAAATTTATCAACACAATATAAAAAATTTTTATGATCAAACCTGTTGAGTTCATATCTGTCTTTAAAATTTAATGGAGAATAAGATTATGAGATTATTTGTTTTCATCGGAATTGGACTGTTTTTGCTTTCTGGCGCAGCCATTGCTGAAACTCTTTATGTCAGTGATCTTAAAGAAATAACCGTTAGAACAGGGCAGGGAAATAAGCACAAAATAATATCAATGATAAAAAGCGGGCAAAAGGTTGAACTTTTGGAACGAGGAGATGCCTGGTCACTGGTTCGGGTTGCAAATGGAAAAGAAGGATGGGTTCTTACCCGGTATCTTACAACCGCTATACCGAAGAAGATTCTGTTTGACAGTTTGCAAAAAAAACATAGCTTGCTTGAAGCCAAGACTAATTCTTTGCTTGAGGAAAACAGTCGATTAAAAAAAGAAAACAGACAGCTCAGGATGGATTTTTCGAGCAGTAAAAAGAAACTTGGTAATCTCAGCAAGGCTTACAAAACTTTAAAAGATGAGTCTGCTGAATTTATTGAACTAAAAGATAATTATAATCGGACTGCTTCACAGCTTGCCGAACAGAAAGAAAAAGCCATGAAGCTGGAGGAAGAATTGACGACATTTCAATTACGTCAAAATATCAGATGGTTTTTAAGCGGAGCAGGTGTCCTTATAATTGGTTTTATAATCGGTTACAGCGCCAAACGCCAGCGCAAACGATCATCTTTGTATTAATAAGGTCGGATTATAGCGGATTATTATGGAGATTCTGTTTATCAAGCATACACTAATTAAATTTATACCATCAGGCATTAGCGATTGGCTGTTAGGTATTAGCTTTTAGCAGTTAATACCTAACAGCTAAAAGCTAAGTGCTGATAGCTGTTCATTATGGATTACCATACTAATCCGTGATGAACCATAAGGTTTTAATAATTATGGAAATTAATACGGATTTCTTAGTAATAGGCAGCGGCGTAGCGGGTCTGACCTTTGCCCTGAAAGTCGCTGAAACAGGCAGTGTTGCAGTTGTAACCAAGAGAGGAGTCATGGAGAGTAACACCGCTTATGCCCAAGGAGGGATCGCCTCTGTTTTTTGCAGCCATGACTCATTTGATCTTCATATTCAGGACACGCTTCTTTCCGGAGATGGTCTTTGCAATAAAAAGGTTGTCGAAATGGTTGTGAAGAACGGACCGGATAGAATACATGAATTGATCGATCTTGGTGTAAATTTCAATATCAGAAAAACTGAGTGTTCAAATCAGGTTTCCATGGACCTTGACCTTGGGCGCGAAGGCGGTCATTCACAAAAGCGTATCGTCCATGCTCAGGATATGACTGGAAAGGAGGTCGAACAGGTCCTTGTCGATCATGTCAGAAATAATAAACAGATCACCATATTTGAAGATCATATTGCAATCGACCTGATTACTCGTTCAACGCTGATAAAAAGGGGATTTGTTACCACTACTCATGAAGATTATTGCTGTGGCGCCTATGTTCTTGACCGAAACACAGATCAGGTAAAGACATTTGGTGCAAAAATAACACTTCTTGCCACTGGCGGCACAGGCAAGGTTTACCTTTATACCAGCAATCCCGATATTGCCACAGGAGATGGAATTGCAATGGGTTACAGGGCGGGAGCAACAGTAGCTGATCTTGAATTTGTACAGTTCCACCCAACATGTCTGTACCACCCCGCTGCCAAGAATTTTTTGATTTCAGAAGCTGTCAGAGGAGAAGGAGCCATTCTTATCGATTCTGCCGGAAAACCTTTTATGGAAAAGTATGATTCGCAAAAGGATCTGGCATGTCGTGATGTGGTTGCCCGCGCTATTGATACAGAACTCAAGAAAAGTGGTGATGATTCGGTATTTCTTGATATATCTCAAAAAAAATCTGACTTTATTATCAAGCGTTTTCCCAATTTATATGAAAAATGTCTTTCTTTCGGCATAGATATGACCAAAGAGCCGGTTCCCGTTGTTCCGGCGGCGCACTATATGTGCGGAGGGGTTGTCAGCGATATATACGGCAGATCAGATATTCACAGGCTCTATGTTCTTGGAGAAACAGCCTGCACAGGACTCCACGGCGCTAACAGACTGGCGAGCAATTCTTTGATTGAAGCGCTTGTATATGCTCATATGGCTGCAAAACAGGCTTCAGATGAAGTAAGGGAGCTGAACTCAATCGATACATCCAGACTTCCCGCCTGGGATGAGGTAGGTGCGGCTTACAGTGATGAAGCGATTATGGTTTCACACAACTGGGACGAGATCAGGCGATTTATGTGGAATTACGTTGGAATTGTCAGGTCAAACAGACGCCTGGCCAGGGCAAAACACCGAATCGAAAATATACAAAACGAAATCCGTGAATATTACTGGGATTTTAAAGTTTCCGCTGATCTCATCGAACTTAGAAATATAGCTGCCGTAGCAGAACTTATTATCGAATGCGCAATGCAAAGAAAGGAAAGCCGCGGATTACACTATAACATTGAATATCCAAAAAGAAATGATAAGCTATGGCAAAAGGATACTCTTTTAAAAAGACATTTTGCCGGATAATGAAAACGGACAGTGGTAACCTTTCAATAAGTTCGGACACATCTGTGCTCACCGCTTTGAAAAAGGGGGACTGAGGGGGATTTTCTCATTGTTGTCCGAACTTTTTGAGAAGTTACGTAGAGTGTAAGGAATATTAAGATGGAATTTGAACCGGTTATCGGGCTTGAAGTTCATGCTCAATTAAAGACAAAAACAAAAATTTTCTGCAATTGTTCAACCTTGTTCGGGGCACTTCCAAATACAAATGTTTGCCCTGTTTGCTTGGGTATGCCAGGCGTACTTCCTGTTTTGAATAAAAAAGTCGTTGAATATGCTTTGCGTATGGCTCTCGCAACCGATTGCAAAATAGCTCATGAAAGTAGATTTGCTCGAAAAAATTATTTTTATCCTGATCTGCCGAAAGGATACCAGATTTCACAGTATGAACTGCCGATTGCACAGTCTGGAGTGGTTAATATTGAAATAGATGGGCAAAAGAAAAAAATCGGTATTACGCGGATACATATGGAAGAAGATGCAGGTAAACTATCCCACGATCCGGACCGTCCCATCAGCTATGTTGATTTTAATCGAACCGGAGTCCCTCTTATTGAAATTGTAAGTGAGCCTGATATTAGGACTTCGGAAGAGGCCGGAGCTTATCTTCGCCAGCTACGTTCGATTCTACGTTATTTAGGTATTTGCGACGGAAATATGGAAGAAGGAAATTTTAGATGTGATGCAAATATATCTATTCGACCGAAAGGAGCTGTTGCGTTTGGAACCAGGACAGAACTAAAAAATTTAAATTCTTTCAAAAACGTTGAAAAAGCGATCCGTTTTGAAATCAACAGACAAAGGGAAGTCCTTTCAGATGGTGGGCAGGTGCTTCAAGAAACAAGGCTTTGGGATTCGGAAAAGAACAAAACAGTATCCATGCGGGGCAAAGAAGAGGCTCATGATTATCGTTATTTTCCAGATCCTGATCTTTTATCTCTTGTAATAGATGAACAGTGGATTAATTCTGTAAAAAACTCTCTCCCAGAACTGCCGGATGAAAAGAAGAATCGATTTATTGAGCAGTACGGCCTTCCTTCCAATGACGCAGAAGTTTTGACGACCAGTCGCAAGCTTGCTGATTATTTTGAAGAAGTGGAATCTGAGTTTCACAAACCAAAACAGGTAAGCAACTGGGTGATGGGGCCGCTTCTTGGGCTTTTGAATGCAGAAGGAAAAACCATTGAAGAGTCTCCGATCTCTTCCCACAACCTGGCCGGTCTTTTAAAGCTGATCGATAATGGAGTTATCAGCGGCAAGATTGCAAAAACAGTATTTGAGGAAATGGCTAAAACCGGTGAGACCCCCGAAAAAATCGTTAAAGAAAGGGATCTGGTTCAAGTTTCAGACATATCTGAACTGGAAGAGATTGTGTCAAAGATTTTGTCTTGCTGCTCAAAAGAGGCAGAAGCATACAAAAATGGAAAAACCAAGCTTTTAGGCTTTTTTGTCGGTCAGGTGATGAAAGAGACCAGCGGCAAAGCAAATCCAAAAATTGTTAACAAAATGTTAAAACAGAAGCTTGAAACCTAAAGGAAAAAATTATATCTCAATGCAAGAAAAAAACAGGTTGAACCCAAAGAAAATACCTGAAAAAAACCTGCTTAACATTGCGTTGGCATCAGCACTGGGTCTTGGCTTATCCCCAATTATGCCCGGCACATTTGGAGCGATGTTAGGTGTATTCTTTCATGTTTTTATAATTTCTTTTTTCCCTTCCAATATACAATTAGCGGCTCTTCTTATCATATTTTTAATTATTTGCACAGGCAATAATGTACTGACACCCTGGGCCGAGAATTATTGGCAATGTAAAGATCCAAAGCAATTTGTCCTGGATGAAGCCGCCGGCTATCTGCTTGTTCCCATACTTTTTCATCACGGTAAGTCCTGGCAAATAATTTTATGGGGTTTTTTCTTTTTCAGAGTTTACGATATTATAAAAATGCCGGTCGCCAGGCAGATAGATCAAAAGATGCAAGGTTCCTGGGGAATTCTTTTAGACGATCTTGTCAGCGCTCTATATGCTGTGTTAACAATGTATTTATTATGGTGGGCTGGCCCAAGAATTAAATTGGAAAAGTGGTTGATAAGTAATTGATAGATTTACTTTTAACCCTGCTGGTTCCGGCCAGCTTCGAGAGCAGTTTCGGCTTCCGTTCGTTTTGCCGCTGGTGAGTAAAAATCCGTTAGGGAGGATTAACCATGATAGATATATCTAAGATCGATTATTCAGTTCTGGATAGACCAGAGGTTTCAATGGCGTTATTTCATCCAAGGCCTGAATTAAGACCTTCGGATTCCAAAAATTCTTTTCAAGATGTATTGATACCAGTTGAAGATAATGTTGTAATTGGCGCCACATTTCATTTGAAAGAAAAATCGGCGCCAAACATTCTTTTTTTTCATGGAAATGGTGAAATCGTAAGCGATTACGATGAGTTGGGTATTATATACAACGGGATGAATATTAATTTCTTACCTGTAGATTACCGCGGTTATGGCCGCTCAACAGGTAAATCCTGTATTACCGCTATGATTAAGGATGCTCACCTTATTTTCGAATTTGTAATGAATTGGTTTCAGCAAAATAGATACAATGGACCGATGATTGTTATGGGAAGATCTTTGGGCAGTGCATCTGCACTTGAACTTGCGGCTAATTACAATGACCGGTTCGATGGTCTGATTATCGAAAGTGGATTTGCTTATGCCGCCCCATTGTTACAACTAATAGGTGTCAATATCAAAGCTTTGGGATTCAGTGAGAAAAAGGGATTTCGAAATGCGGATAAAATCAAAAATTTTGATAAATCGACTCTGATTATCCACGCAAAACAAGACCAGATTATTCCCTTTTCCGACGGTCAGAAATTATATGAGGCATCTCAATCAAATGACAAGACCTTCCTTGAGATACCTGGCGCAAATCATAACAATATATTCCAGCGCGGATTTCAAGAATACATGACGGCCGTTAAAACACTTGCAGAAAAGGTGTCGAAGATAAAGGAAAATAGATGAGCAATAACAGCGGGCATCTTGCCGGTATTCATTTTTGAAGGAGCATTCACAACTTGCTGATTTGTCTAAAATTAAAAATCAGGCCGAACTTCGATGCAACTGGCCTGCCAGAAATGTAATGCCCGAAAACTGCCAGGCTTTTTTTAACAGCAAGGGTAGAAAAAAGTCCGTACAGCTTATGTGCTTTTCCATTTGAAAAAGGGAGATTGAGGGGGATTTTACCATCGTTGTTCTATTTCACAAAAAACGTGATTTAAGCAACAGCCGATTTTGTTTATCAACAATATCAAATGGTTGTTCAGTTTGTAAATTTTTGAATTATTGATAAAAAGCCGTAAAGAAGTGCAAAAAACCGGCGCTTGCGTTTTTTCGTCAGTTAGCGTCTGAGAAAAGTATATTTATGGAACCATTTGCTTTTAATTTAACCGAAGAAGATATAAGGGATGAACGGAGAAAAGCAAGAAAACTCAGGGAATCTCAGTGGTGGAAACGACGGCTGGCAAAGGGAGTATGCTTTTATTGTGGGAGCCGGTTAGCACCAAAGGAACTGACAATGGATCATATTGTGCCTCTGTCTCGCGGCGGCAGAAGCACAAAGGGCAATGTTGTTCCGTGTTGTAAAGATTGTAATAACAAAAAAAAACAGCTTATTCCAATGGAATGGGAAGAATATTTGTTAAATAAGGTTGAACTCAACGTAAAATAATTCGAGTTTTACTGGTCATTTCTATAATATCATTGATATTAAAAGCACAATTTTCTTTTTAAAAATAGTTTATGCAGGTTTTAGGTTATAAAATAATAATGGCATGAATGGCAAGAGCAGCTGCACCTGGGATTCCGAACCATGTGATGCAGCGGGGAAACCGTTGTCGTGTGCAAGATACATTGAACTGAACCCGGTTCGGACCGGGCTGGTGAAAAAGCCGGAAGCATGACCGTGTAGCAGCGCCGGGCCGCATATAAGCATGTACGCATATATTTTTATAAAATTAACTTGGCCAAGAAACGAATGTAATACCAGCAATGACAAC
>CAZRLQ010000065.1:0-9753 GCA_964600725.1 uncultured Desulfobacterales bacterium | reverse complement strand
GCCTAAGATTGAGTAAATTATTTCGTCCTCATCCCTTAAAGACAATTTGAATATTTTCTTTCTCTCTTACATTGTTCCCAAAATTTCTTTTAATTTTCCTGATAAAGCTGCAATGTCATACGGTTTTTGAATAAAACCCTGGGCACCGGAATTTAAAATTTCCTGAGCCGGACCATCCAAGGAGAAACCGCTTGAAACTAATACCTTAAGACAGGGCCGTTTTTTCATAAGAAGCGGGTATAACTCTTTGCCGCTCATCTCGGGCAGAATAATATCCAAAACAGCCAGGTCGATATCTCCTTCATGGGTGCCGGCAATATGAAGCGCTTCTTTTGCGGAGATAGCTTTTAAAACATGATAGCCCAGACTTTCCAGTATTGCACTGATTACATCCATAACCATGGCTTCATCTTCAATCACTAAAATAGTTCCGCCTCCAGCCGCAGGTTTGATGTACGGCTCTTCTTTTTTTATTGTCCCGGAATCAATAGCCGACAGATAGATACTGACGACAGTTCCCTTGTTGCACCTGGATTTAACCAGTATATAACCGCCATGATTTTTGACAATTCCGTATGCCGCTGCCATGCCGAGCCCTCGACCGTCAAGTTTTCTGGAAAAAAAAGGATCAAATATCTTTTTTATTGTTTCATCATCCATACCCTTACCATTATCTTCAACAACGATACTTACGTATTTGCCGGGCTTGAAGTAAGGATGAGTTTTTATTAATTTTTCACCGACAACCTCATTTCTCGTTATAATTCTTATAAGTCCTGTCTTTTCAATGGCTTCTGATGCATTAATCAGTATTGCATTAAAAACCATCTGCAACTGGGCGTAATCCGCTTTTACCTTTAAAAGATCGTCAGACAAATCTTTTTCAAAAAGGATATCGGAATCGATATTCGTCTGAATTAATGGAAGAGTCTCATTAATCAAACTATTTAACGAAATTGTCTTTGGATTATATTTTCCCCCTCTTGCATATGCAAGCAGCTGATTCGTCAGATATACCATCTTTCTGGCAGAATCCTGAATCGCTCTAATATAATTAATCGATTCTTTATCTTTTAGACATTTCGGCTCGAGCAGTTCAATATTTCCTGTGACTACAGCCAAAGCATTGTTGAACTGATGTGCAATACCTCCAGCCAAGACAGCTATGGCATTCATTTTATGAGCCTGGAGAAGCTGTGCTTCCATCTGTTTTTTATGATTGACATCATTGATGATTACAAGAATAATTCTTTGATTATCCTCTACTGCGGGAATGACTGAGACTGAAACCTGTCTGTTATTCAGTAAAACAGGAGATCTGTCATCAATTGTTTTAGGCCTGGCGCCGGTCTTCTCAATTAATTTTTTTATTCTTTTTTGATCTATACCGCTGAAAAAATCTGTGAAACAAGAAGATAACAGCTTTTCTTCAGGAATTCCGATTAATGAGATGACAGCAGAATTAGCATAAACAATTTTTCCATCAAAAGTGAGCTCTAAAATTCCTTCAGACATGTTACATAATAAGGTTTCAAAATGCTTTTTTGAAAAAAGCAATTCTTTTGTAATCAGCCTGGGATGAATATTTTCAAGACCAACAACTCTTCCGGATAATCTGTCTCTATCTCCAAAATTTTCCAGTACGGCAATTACATTATCCGCCATCTTTCCAAATGGTGCCTTGGCAATACAGATATCTGCTCCAAAGTTTGCAACATTTATTGATGTTTCGGCGGAAATAGCGGAAAGAATAATAATATAAATATCTTTAAACCGGGGCTGGCTTCGAATAATCCGGCATAATTTTTCGCCGTCGATATTCGGCATTATAAGATCAACAAACATAATATCGGGAGCAAATGTTTCCAAAATACCAAGCGCTGAAATACCGTCTGCTGCCGTAAGTACCTTATGACCCTGTTCTTCAAGCAAATCGGCCATGAATTTCAGCATCACACGATGGTTATCTACTACTAAGATCTTTTTCATATTCCCGTTATTCCCGAAAAAAATAATATCGACCCGCTATTTTTGCCGATGATCTATCCAGAATATTCCATTTAGTTATGAGTTTTGAGTGATGAATCAGGGATTCAACAACTCATGAGTCTTCGCGGATTGATATGAAAAACCTCCTGATTAGCAAGTGTGGCTCCGAGCGACGTTGAGCCGTTTCAAACCGTTAACCAGCGATGAACCCAGTTCATAACTCACAACTAATAACATAGGTTCAATTAGTGTTTCCTAATAAATAAACAGAATCTCCACAATAATCCGCTATGGTCCGGTTAAAGTTTCAAGTGATGAACTTTTAAGTTCATGGTATTGTGCCGTTTCATCTATATCCAGGTTGATGGCGGAAGCCGCCATGTTGCCCTGTTCCATCCTCTGAATGCCGGCCTCTGTGGTTTCAGTGAGCTTATCCATCTCTAAAATAGAGTCAGCCATCTGAGGGAGAGCCTTCTTTCTGAAATCGGATATATCATCAAGAGCTGCGTTGATATCTGCAAATGCCTGTTTCAATGTTTCCATATCAAGCTGTGTGCCGGT
Source organism: uncultured Desulfobacterales bacterium (assembly GCA_964600725.1). GTDB lineage: Bacteria > Desulfobacterota > Desulfobacteria > Desulfobacterales > CAZRLQ01 > CAZRLQ01. Next base: position 7,203 of record CAZRLQ010000065.1, on the reverse strand, counting down.
GGCCTGTTTATGGATTGCAACACCCCTGGTTCTCAACTGCGCAGCATTCTGGGCAATAAGCTGGTTTGTAACTTTATTGACCGCATCTATCTTATCTAAAACAATTTTTTGATTAGCCAGAGCAAGCGCTACTGTTACGGCAACACTAAGAGCATTAACCGTAACATTTATCCCTCTATCCACTCCTTTGATAAGTTCCTTGTTGTTACGAATGATTATCTCAATAGCCAAAACAGCCTGCTGATTGACTGCAAGCTGCTGCTGAAGATCCTGAATACGCTGGCGGAGCGGAAAGAGCAGTTCTTCTTCAACAAATCTGCGCCGAGGATCTTCAGCAGCAATCTCACGCTCAAGTGCGTAACTAAGCTTTTGATCAATCAACATACCAAGCCTGATAACCATCTCTAACTTGAATGTTAAATCTCTCATGCTTTTCTGATCCTGCAGCAATGTGATATTATCCCTTATCAAGATATTTTTTCCTTCATCAAGCGACCGGATAATTGCTTCCATAACTGTTTGAGCTGATTCATATTTTGAAAAGTATTTCTTGAGCGGAGAACCAATGCCCGGAATCCGGCCGAGTGTACGGGTAAACCAGCCGGCTTTGAAATCAAATCTTCCTGGATCAAGCTCTTCAACCTGGTTTTTCAGTTCAACAAGCGAATTGGCAACAACGCCGCCATCTTCGCTGCGGCTTGCCAATTTTCTGATAGGTTCTTTAAGCATGCCGCTTTTATGGGCAGCTTCCTTCTGAGTATTGGCGCCTAAATTTTCAACAGATGAAATGCTCTGCTGCATGAAATTCATCTGCCCCGGCTTATCAGGATCGATCTCCAAAATAGGTTTGACAAATTCTTCGGCCTGCCGGTCTAATCGTAAATCCGTCTCGTCATCAACTCTCATTTTTTTGGTAAGATCCAAGCCCAACTCTTTCTTGACTCCGCTGGAATCATTAAATATTAAAGCATGATCTTCCTGAGTCTGCGCTCCAATCATTTGGGGCCACCTCCTGTTATTAGGAATCTTATTGATAATTATACTCGTGAGCCTGCATTGCCAGTTCCCTCAAGCGGGACAGAGCAGACTCAAAGTCAGTATCTGCAAAGCGGCCGTCTGTATGCCATTTTGCAACTGCTGCTGAAATTTTCTCCATCTCGGTCAATGCTTCTTCATTTTTAGCCAAAAGGATGTTTACCTTTTGAACTTGCTCTTTCCATAGCCAAAGCCTCTTTTTTAGCGCTGCTTTCCGGCTTATATCATCTTTGACTTGATCCTTGCGCTTGGCCAGCGCGTGGAGACACTTACGAATATAATCAGAATCAATGGAACCGGCGCTTTTCAAAATACTTACCATATCCTTCAAATTATCCAGAACGCTCAGGCTTACTTGATCAGCCGCTGCCTGAAACCTGCTGAACGTGAACTCATTGATTCCGATCTTCATTTCAAGAAGCTCTTTGATATTTGCAAGCTTTATCCGTATACTGTTGAACTGCTCTATCCCTTGCTCTGAAAAATCTTCGAAGCCTTTGATATCTTTGCATTCTTCAAGTCCTTTTCTGATCGCATTTCTTGTATATTGCTCATATTCTTTTTGTCTCTCATTTAAACATTTAATATATCCGGCGCCGATCTTTTCATGAAAAAAGAAGATCTGAGCTGCTGCCCAGATTGATCCGGAAAGAACACCTATAAGTGCAAACAGGTAAAATATCGGCATTTCAAACAGCCATCCGACAAAGCTGCTGCCTGCTCCAGCAGCTATTGAATAAATAACAGCCGGATGTTTCATCCCGGCATCAAATACAGCCTTTTGAATCGCTCCAGGTAAATATTCATCTATTTTAGGCGGCATGACAACTCCATACTGCTTTCTCTTTTTTGTCACCTGAACGGGGCCCCCCTTCTTTACGAATATATGTTGTGAGTAATGAAATATGAGTGATGAGTTTAAAATTAACTGATTCACATCTCATAACTCAATACTCTTCCCTTACAAGGACTATTTCCACCCTCGGCAGCCTGTAATGCCAGGCTCTTTTTGTTTCACCCGGCTTTTTAATCAAAGGTTTTGTTCCACCAAAGCCAATGGCTTTAATCCTGTTGTTATCGATACTGTGTGTGTTCGTCAAATATCTTGCCACTGCATCAGCGCGCTTTTGCGAAAGCAATCTGTTTTCATCTTTATCTCCCCGAATGCCTGTATGCGCTTTTATTAATATTCTGAAATTAGGGTAATGCCAAAGCCGCTCAACAGCTTTGTCAATCAGTTGCCTGGCTAAAATATCAAGATCTGCTGAACCGCGCTGAAATGCAATCGGCTCCAGCTTTAGTGTACCGACTTCTTTAAGAGAATTCCAATGAGCTTCATCAAGGGGGGTAAATATAGCGGCAATTGAGTTGAATGATACCGGGATTGATTTTCCAAAACCTGATCCGGAAAAACCGGAGATACCATTTACAAAGAGCTTTTCAAGAAAAGAACTGTTGATTAAACGATAGGGATCTTCCCCGGGAATCGGATTTTGTGAAAAATCCCCGGCATTTACCAGTATTCTGACTGTTGAATCGATCGTATCTGTCAAACCTTCATCCGTGCAGCCGCCTGGAGCTGAGATACCGAACCACTTTTCGCAATTCTCGCTGAAATTAACCCACTTAACCCCTTTCAGCATTGATCTGATCAATTCATCAGGAAGAGATATTTCCCTTTTTACATGCTCGAACAAGAGATCCGGATTTTCGCGATATTTTTTCAGCACATTGAAATAGTTGGATAGAAACAGACTAATAACGTCCGGATTCTTCTGCACAAATTTTCTGCTGACAAGAAGAACATCTACAATCAAATGCCCGGTATCCTCTGAGCCAAGAATTTTTACCGTCCCATCGCTGTCAAGTGCCCGTGACACATCAGGCTCCCAACATACGGCGATATCAGTCTTGCCTGCGATAAGCTTGTCACAAGCCTTTGCGGATCCTTTGGTCTCTATTAAAAGTTTTTTTGAAGGAAGCAGTTCAGGAACATTGAAATGATAAGCAACAGCCTTTGCCAGGTAGTGACTCGGACTTCCGGGAGTCAGAGCAACCCTTATGTCCGCTTTTCCTTTGATATCATCTATGTCTGCTATCTTATCCTTTCTTGCAAGGAGAGCGTCACCCCCTTTGGATTCGTCAATGACCATGACAATGGTGCCGGGATAGTTTTGCGGCTTTGCATTAAGAATAAAAGAATCGACAGTAGCTACTGCAAAATCGGTTTCATCACTCTTGAGCCGTTTCATGCGGGCAGCATAATCGGCATTGTCATCATTACATAAAAGAATATATCCGGATCTGCGCATAAGATTCTTCATCTCAGACGACCTTAAAGGAAAATATCCGATCCAGTTATCCAAATCTATCCTGATTTTTCCTTTGGTTTTCACAGCATCGCTTGTAGTCTTCTGACGGATCTCTTCAAAATAGGGAAGCAGCAGCTTGACGCCCACAGCTCCCGCCACAATGAAGATGAAAATCATCAAAGCTCCGATGACCGTCTTATTCATATAAAAAACTCCTCTTTTTTTCCTGTCAGAGTAAAAACCAGTTCTCTACTCGACTAAAATCCGACATCATTGATCATTAAATTTTGAATCATCAAAGGTTTCCGATTCAGCCAAAACTTCCTCAAGCCCATACTGCAGCTCTGCCGGATTGTTCGCGGCTTTGTAAATGGTGCGGCCGGGCTGGTTCAACGAATGATTTTCGCCGATACAAAAGCCAATGGAATCGATATTAATCGATGAATTTCTCAAGATAGAGTCAACGAGAATTTTCAAGCGTTTCTCGTTATTTGCAATTCCATCGGTAACCACGACGATGGTATATTCACCATATCCAAGCTGACGGCGGGCCTGTCTGGTCAAATCTTTAAAAGCATACTGAAACGCATCAGACAAAGGAGTCTTGTCCCCTGCTGTAACAGCATGAATCTTTCTTATAAAATCCTGCTTTTGTCCGGCAATCAAAGGTCGAAAGATCCAGCCGTTATTATGAAATGCAACCAGCCCAAGATTGGCATTCTCAGGGACGATCTTCGCCCATTTAACCACGGATTCTTTTGCAACATCGATCTTTTTTTTACCGCCGGAACATTCAACTTCGTTCATGCTTCCTGAACCGTCGAAAATAAGCAGATAATTCTTTGTCAGAAGATTATCTGCGACACCTTCATCCTGCTCACTTGGGACATCTTTTATAAAAGGCCAAATCCGTATCTTTTCTCTTCCATCTCTGTTTTGAATCTGCTTCTGAACAGTATTTTTAAGCTGAATACTGCTTTCATGGTTCTTGGCAGGGATAGACCCTTGTTCATTACAGCCGGACAGAAAAAATATTATTATAAGAATATATAATCTTTTCATGGACGACTCTCCTAATCCAGCGGCTCAAAAACTGATTCTTCCGCCTCGATCTGAATGATTCGAAATACTACTCTCATATTAGCAAGCCACTCTTCCTTAGTTTTAGGATTAGGAAACTTTGGCTGGGAAATACCATGGCCGATTACTGTAAACTGACTTTCATCAAGAGGAACATTCTTTTTTTCGGCAAACTTTCTTATGCTTTTTCTGACTTCCAGAGACCTGCTGAGACTCAAATTTTTAGCAGCCTGTTTTGTCCGCTTAAGAACGATCGGAGTCGCTCCATTTCTTTTTAATTTATTGTACTTATGTGGATCGCTGTGTCCCTCAACAGTAATAATCGCACCACCATAAGTTGCTGAAAGATCGACGACCTTTTTAAACTCTTTGTCATATATATCTTCAGGGAAGACCTTCTGGTTGGGCTTGAAGTTGATCTCAAAACTAAAGAGTTCTCCATCTTGCAATGTGCCCAGGGCCTGCTTTTTAGCCACAACCCTGGCCACCTCTTCTCTTCGAAATCTTGGAGTTTTCACATAGTTGATGTCTGTAAGCCCCTTTCTGAATCTATCATAATCCCATTCGGCCTGTTTAAGAACCACCTTTCTGTCGAGAAGGCCTATGGTTAAAAATGCGGACTGTATATCTTTGTTAAGACAGTTCATATTCCGAGGCCAGTTTTTATCGCCAAAAAACTTGACATTTCCTTGAAAACCGACAAAGTCAACATCACAATATAATGCTTCCGCGTCACCTGCGGCGTGAATGCTGTCAAGCAGAATATCGGCAGAAGCGCCAAGCATCTTCTTATAAGCTGTTATCTCTCTTTTCTTATTTCTGAACAACTCCTTGAGCCGCTGCTCAGCAAGCATCATACCGTGCACAAAATTTTCAACATCCTTTCTGTGAGAGCTAAAATAATCACTTCTAACCGCATAAACATCTGCAATAATACGATTTGCGGTCTTGGTGGAAAGCATGATTTTAGCACCTTTAACCGAACCTTCTGCGCCCGTGCCCAGAGTGCCGTTTGAAGTCAGCGCCAAACCATCTGGAATGATCACAAAAGCTGCGTCAACTCCTTTGTTATAAAATGCCTCGGCCGGCGTATCGTCAGATCCGGTCAAATCCTTTGTCCAGCGTATCTTTACATCATTCATTGAGAGACCGGCATCCTTTAAAATCCTGGCAAGATAGTCAACGTGCGGGCCGTATGCCTGAAGCGCAATGCTTTTGCCCCTGAGATCTTCGGCGCATCTTATGCCCGGCTTTACAACAATGCAGTCACCGCCGCTGCTCCAGGTCATCTGGTAGATAATTACAGGATCTGTTCTTGGATCTTTGGAAAGCAGCGGGGCCGCCATGTTGATCATACCCATGGTGCCTCTTAAGTATGGAGTTTCACCACTTATATATGCCTTGACTTGTGATTTGAAGTCATCTGCTCTGACAAGCTTCAGCTTTAAACTTTTTTGCGCAAAAATACTGCCCTCAATAGTCGCTGCAGAATTACCATTTGCCAAGATAGTAGCAATATCTCCTCCCCATGTGATTAGGGGGACTTGAACGAATCGGCTGCTCTTGATGTTTTTTACTTTTGTATTAATGACTTGATGAAGAGGGGGCGATTTAATGTAGCTCACAGCATGTGTAAATCCTGGCAATATAAATAAACCGGATATTAAAATTAAAATAAAGAGCCTTCTTTTAAGCATGAAATCCTCCAATTATAAGAACATTAGCAGGTACCTCTTCTGCAGATTTTTTCCAGGATATTATAGTCCTGAGTACGGTTAAACCGCTCAAGTTCCATGACTAATTTCTCGTCGCCTTTGCGGATGAACGACCCTCCTTTTACAGCCAGTCCTTCATCCGAAAGCCCTAAAAAAATGGAGATCGGTTTATCTTTTGCGTGCAGCGCCGCTCTACCTGCGTCAATCAGAAAGGGTGGACTATATTCTCCATTTATAAATGATTTTTCTAAGATCGTCCCTTTTGCGACATAAGTTAAATTCAGATGCATATTAATGAAGATACCATACTTATTTGATATACGGCTTAAGTAATCAATTCCATTTTGGATATCTGTTACAGCCTCATCATCCGTCATTCCAGGAACAGGCTTTTGCATAAAATAGCATTTTAATCGATAATGGTATGGAGCCAGCATCCGCACAAATTTCTGAAACGTTTTTTTTGACAAACCCTTGTTAAAAATCCCGTTTCGGATATAATCATCATAAGCTTCGAATCCTATTGCTATTTCCAATTGAGTTGGTGTTTTACCTTCATTCAATGCCCTGGAAATAAACTCAAGCTCAGAAAGCTCTACATATTCAGGTCTTGTCTCCAGGGAAAGAATATCGAGGTTGGGCAGATTAAGATTAAGCCGGGAAAGCAGATAGATCAAGGCCGTAGAAGAGAAGGTCTTTTGATCCAGAATTGAACCATTATTGCTGACAATGACTTTACGAATAGATTTACGTCGGTTTATTACATCAGTATTTTGAAATACGCTGTCTATCTGAACCAGAATCGCTTTATAAGGAACATGCCTGACAGACATTTTAGATGGCAGATTGCATCCGAGACATCTCGACCAGCGGCAGGCCTGGGTAAAAAAGACGATAAACAGGATCAAGCCTTCGTGAGACTTTTGAAACCACATCTGTGCAGGAAAGTTCTCATCATGTCCATCTTCAAATGTATAATCTTTACCGGCATTCTGAGAGTCTTTTAAGATTCGGTTGGCAAGAATATCTTGTGGCATAATTTCTCCATCAGGATGGATAAA
>CAZRLQ010000064.1:0-9835 GCA_964600725.1 uncultured Desulfobacterales bacterium | reverse complement strand
CCTGCAAAGGCAATACCTGCTGTAAAACATAATATTGAGTATAATATTGAAAGAATCATATTTTCACCTTAAAAAATATACCATTTCAAGGTACGTATTGCAAATAAGAGGTGAACTAAAAAGGCCGTCTCAACTGCTGCATAATTATAGCCGATAATATTTGTAATATCTTTTTCAGATGTTCTCAAACAAATAAGAAGTTTTGCATTGATTTCATAAACACAGGTGCTTATCTTAGATAAAAATAATTTTCACGCTACGAATAATAGCTATGAAAAATAAGATTTGGCTAACTTTGGCCATCAGCAGGTGTAATAAAGAAAAACTGAAAAAAGATTAATCCGCAGATTGCGCAGATTAACGGTCAGTCTTTTTTATCTGCGCTAATCTGTGCAATCTGCGGATAGATTTTTTTTGATAATGGCCGAAAATATGACTAACTCCAAAAAAATACATAGAAATTTGATGTGTTGATATAACCTTATAAAACCTGAATTAAGCGCTTAGTCTTTAGCGGCTAACTATTAGTTTAATGATTACAGGTAAAATACAAAAAGGTATGCTGTTTATGACGAAAGAGAAAAGAAATGATATTGAGAAGAGAATTGACTTGATTTTAGATCGATGGGCATTGAAGTATAATGTTCCTGCAGAAAAACATAGCTATTATAAAAGTCTGATGACCAAACCGCTGATTGATCTTCATTCCAACATTCCAAAAGGAGATCGGCCCTGCTGGATGGATGAGCTTGATGTCAAAGAAAGCGACAGTTTCAATTATGCGCTTAGTATGGCGGAAATTGCATATAGAAATATTTACAACACTTTCAAGAATTTTGAAATCATAAAAGACCATTTAAAATCTCTGAAATCTAATGAAGATTTAAATAAAAGAATATTAAAATCTTTGTCAGAATTATCTTTAGGTCTTGGTTTGAATCTTTCGGTATTGTGCAATAGTATAAAAGGGCAATAAAAAATGATATCAGATAAAAATAAAAAAAGATTATATTCCGATGATATATGGATAATTTCTGAGGGAAAGTATTCCGATATTGATTTGGACGGGATCTGTGCAGAAACTAATGCTAAGATGGTAAAGGAATATAGAATATCTGATTTGGCCAGGTATCTTCTCAGTCCAAATTCCATTGAAATTAAAAAGAAGCTGGTTGGTTGCGAGGTGTATTACCCGCAATCGTTTTTTAATAATATAAAAGAAAAGATCAAAAGATTATTGCCGAAAAAGCTGCACGGGCTTTTACCGGATAGAAAAACTCCTCCCGAAGTTCTAATATCTCAGGACAAAGAAGTCAGACCTCCTTTAGACAACAAAAATCTTGAGTTACATTTAAATAAGATTGATGAATTATTAAGACCTTTTGATTTAATATTAAAAAGATTGAAAAAATTAGATATAGACAGAGTATCCGATATAAGAGGTATATGTGAAGATATCGGCGGTAATCGTACAGGACTGACTTTACATGGCAGTATTGATAAAAAGATCGATTACTTAAATAATTGTCTTTTAAAAGAAGTCGGAGTTATACTTGAAAAAACATTTATTCCAGACGGCCTGTTTGAATTAAGTGGATTTGATTTTAAATCTTTTAATCCAAAAAATTCATATAAACTAATAAAGTTTCTACACGGCAACGTGTATAAAATTTGTATTCTCGATTTTAATAATAAAGTCGAATACTGGTTAGATGATATCAAACTTGTAAAATATATGCATTTGCTTGAGCAGTCAATTCAGTCGAATCCCGGGTTGAAGAAAGCTTTTAATTTATGTATAAAAGGTGATGCAAAACCACTTAAATTATTTTTTAAAAAACAGCTTGAGATCGATTATTCCAAAGAAAATTTTCCCAGAATATATCGAGATGTTTTTGAAACCTATAATCTGGATTTAAAAGCAAGAGATGAGGTTTTGAACTCATTAAATCATTTGCAATTCGGGATCGCTTTTCATTATGTTCTTCCAAAATCCAATACAGGTGAAGAAAAATTACTTACCAACATTTCTGTAATGCATGATTTTAGAGCGCTTGAATCTATTAAAGATAATTTGCCCCAGTTATATTCGGAAATTGATAAAAGAGCTTCTGTATCTGAAGCAGGAAAGTATTATCTGTTAGATTCCATGAGGGGGTACAGAAATGAGTAATGATTATAATGAAAATGATTATAATTGGATAAAAGAATTGATGCTTTACCCAGAAACTTTGGAAAAACATCTCGATTTTTTTGAAGATACATCCCAGATTCTTTTGCCGGAAGATCCAATAGAAAAAGTTATATTCCAGGATAAGGCTAAGATGGCGATAAGAAAGGTTGCTCAAAACAAGGGACATATTCTTATGGTAGGAAGGCCTGGTACTGGAAAGTCAATGCTTGCAAACATGTTTAAAGAGGTTCTTGATAAGTCACTTGGAGATTATTTAAGGCCCAAAAAATCTATAATAGCTTATCCCGGAAAAGATAAAAATCATATTCGGATTGCTTATGAAGATTCTGATAAAATCGATAAGCGACTTTCACAGTTGAATGCAGAGATAGAATCGGCAAGAAACAGTGTAGATGAATTCAGTCTTTTCGAACAGATAAATTCTGTGAGAAAAGTTAGAAACGGACTTTTATGTTTGACTTTTATCAGCGCTGTTGCGGGAATATTTTTCTCTCCTGCCTTTATTGCTGTAGGGCTTGCAGGCATGGGCTCAATATTTTTGTATATGCAGGAGAACAATCATAAGGTACAAGAGAAAATACAACAAAGAACACTTGTCGGTGAACAGATTTCAGTCAAGCGTCTGTATGACATGGTTCCAGAGATATTGTATGATTCTAGAAAAGATAAGGAGCTGATGGCGAGGATTTCTGAACCGAATTCCAAAAACATGAAAGGAGGGTTCAGGCATGATCCTTATCAGTCCGGTAACCTTCATACCCCTCCACATAAGCGGGCTTTTTTGGGCGCTCATGCAAAATCACCGATCATCTATATTGATGAGTTAAAGACGTTGATTAAAGTAGGCTATATGTCTGATCTGTTAGAAATAATGCAGAATAAAGAATTTATTCTTGAAGGGGGAAAAAATACAGGAAGCGGAGCCGCTGACAGGTCAGAAGATTATCTGAAAGCAGATAATATAATCATTGCCTGCTGCAATCATGATACCCTGGAATATCTCCAAAAAGAAGGTGATGGCGCTTTCCTCAGCAGGATAGAAGACAAGGGAGAAATTATTCAGATGGAAAGCGCTGTCTTTGAAAACAGTGAAAATATAAAACAGGTATCTCAATATGTTAAACAGGAAGTAATATCTTTTGGGAAAGAAATTGAGGATACCTGGGGAGAAATAATAAAAAAGGAAGGTTACGAAGGTGTTCGAAAGAGAAGTGAACGAATTTTCGGGAAGAATCTTCCCTTAGATTATAAACTGCAAGAAAGAGAATTTTCCAGAAGTGCTGTTTTAGAAATAATTAAAGAGCTTCGGTGCCGTTCATCGGACGGAAAATTAAGCAGTATATTAAGGCCGATAAACGGAATCATAAAAACCGCTGAATATGAGGCAATACTTGAAAATTCTTTTCTTGTGGAGGCAAAGCATGTAAGGCATGCTCTAAATGTACATTTAAGTCTCGAAGGTTCTCTTACCAAGGATATAAGTAAACATAAAAAAGACCTGAAGAAATATATAAGTTCCATGACGGATTCAATCGGTTATGTGGTCGGTCTTGCAGTAATTAATTCACAATCGAGCGGTCAAATGTATGGACAGCCTTTGCCGATTCATTGCCAGATTAATGCCGGAGGGTCGGACAAGGTTGTTGCGACCGGGAAGACAGGTGATATCGCAAAGGCTGCTGCACAAAATGTAAGGGCTTCAATAAAAAAAGTATTGCAGAAACTCGGTGCGCCTTATATAGGATATGAAATGCATGTTGAGTATATTCAGGCGCATGGGGGTGTGGAGGGTGATAGTGCATCCGTTGCAATGGATGTTGCCCTTATATCCGATTTTATCAGACAGCCGGTTAATCAGAAATATGGTGTAACCGGTTCCTTAACAGGTGATATTATTCTTGCGGTCGGCGGGGTTACAGAAAAAGTAAGATCGATAATGGACCCCGGTCTTGGAATGGAAGGAGCGTGTATTCCTTGGCAGAACAAGCATGATATAGAACCGCTTTTAATAAATACCGAATATGAATATTTACAAAAAGATGAAATACCCGGGATAAGGATATTCAGATTTGAAAATAAAAAGGATCCCTTTGATATTTATTTCTGCAAAACAAAATATAATGCTTACAAAATATTAATGGGTTTGGATAAAAAAAGGGTTGAAGAGAAGATGACAATGAGAAGCAGCCAGGATTTGGGCCGGATTTTTGCTGACGGCAAAGAGCAAAAGGCAAAAGGTTAAGGGAAAATATGGAAAAACAGGCTCTTGTCTCTTCATCTTGTAACTTTTGGCATCCTTCATTAACCCCAAAAAGCAGTTTACACCTAAAACCTGCATAAACTATTTTCAAAAAGAAAATTATGCTTTTAATATCAACGAATTATAGAAATGTTGTACTTGTTGATGCGGCCATAAAGGCTGCGGTTTCTGAAAATAGTTTACCCTCAGGGAGTGCCGGTTTTACCGAATCTGCGGTGCCGGCAAGGACTTGAAGTATCGCAGTGCGTCTGCGCCCCTGCCGCCCTGCACCTGCCTGCCGCAGGCAGGTAAAAAGTATAAACTCAATTTGAAGGATGCCTAATTTTTCAATAAAAGTCAGGGCACAAGATGTTTCTCTCTTTGAAAAAGGGGATTGAGGGAGATTTTTCCATCGTTGCCCTGACTTTTTGAGAAGTTACTTCATTTTTATTTTTATCTCTTTAATCTTTTTTCTTCGAGGATATTTTGATTTAGGATCCGTCCGGGAATAAATTGGACAATATAGCGCTCAGATTTAGGTCAGGTTTGATCGGCCTGATTGAACAAAGCCTCAGACACAGCAGTGCTGCGTTAAGGACTTTGTGATTAAAGATCGGCCAAAGATAGCCTGAAGATGAAATGCTGGATGTTCAACTTATTTCCGGACGACTCCTTAGGTCAGGGTAAAGACAGCTCGAGGAGCAGATACTGAACCGGGTATTTTTTCCGGGTTCCCAATCGGCGCCAGGCTAAAATCTTAATCTTCAAAATAGGGGAGTATATTCCTGCGGTTAAAATTTTTGCATTTCTTGAACGTAAGCGAAATTGAACATTTTGTAAAGGTACCAACTTCATAATAGAGCCGAAATTATCCCCATCTTTAAACCTCAAAAGCTGTTTTAAAAATGGTGAACCGGTTTTTTCGTTCCTATCTTCTACTTTTAAAACAGCTTCTTAAACGATTAGGATAGGAAAATGTTGAAAACAGGTATAGTAAAAGACAAAAGGTATATAAATCATCAGACTGGCTCTTTTCATCCTGAAAGTCCTCAAAGACTTGAAGCAATTTACTCAATGCTTGAAGAGTCTGACATGGCCGGACGCTTTCAAGAAGTTCCTGTGAGGCGGGCTGAAATAAAAGAGCTTCTGTCGATTCATTCTTCAGGGTATGTGGATATGGTTGCGGCAACAGAGGGGAAAAGTTTCAGCTCATTAGACCCTGACACCTCCACTTCAGCAGGATCATATGAAGCGGCACTTTTGGCTGCAGGAGGATTGTGTCAGGCTGTATCCATGGTGATATCAGGGGAGATTGACAATGGGTTTGCACTGGTCAGACCACCGGGACATCATGCGGAAAGAGACAGGGCCATGGGTTTTTGCCTTTTTAACAATGTAGCCATCGGTGCAAAATATGCCCAGATATTTCACAATTTAAAAAGGATTCTTATAATTGACTGGGATCTTCACCATGGTAACGGCACACAGCATTCCTTTGAAGGTGATCCATCGGTACTTTATTTCTCGACTCATCAGTATCCCTATTATCCGGGAAGCGGTGCCTTTAAAGAGGCCGGAAAAGGTGATGGAGAAGGGTTTACCGTTAATGTGCCCCTTTCACAAGGGCACGGCGATGGAGAATACGTTGGTATTTTTGAAAAAATATTGAAGCCGATCGCTCTTGAATTTAACCCGGAGCTGATATTGGTATCGGCTGGATTCGATATTTACGAAAGAGACCCTTTGGGTGGTATGGAGGTAACTCCCAATGGTTTTGCCGGATTAACTCAATCCATTATGAATATTGGAAACAGCATTTGTGATGGTAAGGTCGTGCTTACCCTTGAGGGGGGTTATAACCTTACCGGTCTCAAGGATTCAGTAAAAAAGGTCCTGAAGGAACTGGCGGGATTATCAAAAACCAGTATTGAAGATTTTGTGAGCTGTGCAGATCAGGGAAAGGTTGATTATGCAGCTGGACAGGTCTTTAAGGTTCATGGAAAATACTGGAAGAATTTGAATCCTTAAAGAGGCTGTATCAAGGAGAAAGCCCATGAGTTTGAAAAAAACCATACTGCCAGTTACAGGGATGAGATGTGCAAATTGTGCCCTTAATATAGAACAGGGTGTAAAAAAGCTAAGGGGCGTAAAAGATGTAAATGCCAATTTTGCCTCGGAACAGGTATCTCTTCTTTTTGATATTGCTCAAACTCATATGGGAAATGTAGTTAAAAAAATTGAATCTTTGGGCTACAAGGTTACAACGAGAAAGGTTGAACTCTCTGTTACCGGTATGACTTGCGCTAACTGCGCAATGAATATTGAAAAGGCCTTAAATAAAAATGTGCCGGGAGTTGTTGATGCATTTGTAAATTTTGCGTCAGAACGGGTATCAATTGAATATATTGCCGAGATTACAAATATTGACGAAATAATTTCAGCTATAAAAAATGCCGGTTATGGTGCAATAACTCCAGATGAGATTCCGGAAGAAAAAGATGCCTATCAGGCTGCACGCGATGCTGAAATAAAAGATCAAACAAGAAAATTTGTATTCGGACTCTTATTCGCCTTTCCTCTTTTTTTTCTCAGCATGGGAAGAGATTTTAATTTTATTGGATTGTGGAGTCATCAGCCCTGGGTCAACTGGTTTTTTTTGATCCTTGCCACGCCTGTACAGTTTTATACTGGATGGGATTATTATGTGGGAAGCTTTAAAAGCCTGAAAAATAAAAGTGCAAACATGGATGTCCTTGTGGCTATGGGATCATCTGTTGCCTATTTCTATTCCATTTCGGTTCTTATATTTCCGTTTTTGGGCGATCATGTATATTTTGAAACATCTGCCGTAATTATTACATTGATTAAACTGGGCAAGATGCTTGAATCACGCACCAAGGGTAAAACCGGCGGGGCAATCCGCAAACTGATAGGGCTTCGTCCAAAAACAGCGGCAATTGTAGAAAAGGGAATTGAAAAAGAGATCCCTTTAACCGAAGTAAAGGTTGGAAATACTATTGTTGTTCGTCCCGGAGAAAGGATACCTGTTGACGGAGTTGTGATTGAGGGAGAATCAGCAGTGAACGAGTCCATGTTGACCGGCGAACCTTTACCTGTGGATAAGGGCTTAGGCGATATGGTTGTAGGTGGAACGATTAACGGGGAAGGTTTATTAACTTTTGATGCAACTCGTGTCGGTAATGAGACTGCCCTGGCCGGTATCATACGGCTTGTACAGGAGGCTCAGGGGAGCAAGGCACCGATACAAGCCGTTGCAGACAGAGTGGCAGCGGTTTTTGTTCCATCTGTCATCGCCGTATCTCTTTTAATTTTTTTCTTGTGGTGGGGATTAGGGGGTGAATTCGTTTCCGCCATGATAAGACTTGTGGCTGTTCTTGTAATAGCCTGCCCTTGTGCTCTCGGCCTGGCAACACCAACTGCTGTAATGGCCGGTACCGGAAAGGGCGCAGAAAAAGGGATTCTGTTTAAAAACAGCGAAGCCCTTGAAACTGCGACAAAACTTGATACAATTGTGCTTGATAAAACCGGTACCATTACAATGGGAACCCCGTCTGTTGTTGATATCATTTATTTTGAACCATTCTGCAGCAGCGATGAACAGCTTTTAAAATTAGGCGCTTCAGTTGAAAAAGGGTCGGAACATCCGATTGGGAAGGCCATTGTAAATGAAGCAATAAATAAAGGGGTTGATTTGTTTGATTTTGAAAAATTTAAGGCAACAGGTGGACAAGGTGTTGAGGCAGTGGTGGAGGGCAGACTTGTAAAGATAGGAAAGCCAGGCTGGTTTAAGACGCTGGGCAGTGAAAAAGAAAAAACCAAGATTGTAAAAGGACATAATAATATCAAGGATAAAGTAGATTCTCTCCAGGCTGAAGGCAAAACAGTAATGGTTGTTGCTCAGGAAAATGAAATATGTGGATTAATTTCTGTGTCAGATACTTTAAAACCTGAATCGAAAACAGCAGTAGGGCAGCTTCACAACCTGAATCTTGAGATAATCATGCTTACAGGTGATAATTTGCAGACAGCACGGTCAATCGCTTCCCAGGTTAACATAAATGAAATTATTGCGGAAGTGCGGCCTGAAGAAAAATCATCAAAAATAAAAAAGCTCCAGGAAGAAAAAAATAAGGTAGCAATGGTGGGAGATGGGATAAATGACGCACCCGCCCTTGCTCAGGCAGATGTAGGTTTTGCGATTGGGACAGGTACTGATGTGGCAATCGAGACAGCGGATGTAATCCTTTCAAGTGGAAATTTAACCGGCGTATCCAGGGCCATCAGGCTTGGGAAGTCAACCATGAAGACAGTCAAACAGAATCTTTTCTGGGCGTTTTGTTATAATATCATACTCATTCCGGTTGCAGCAGGCATTTTGTATCCATTTGATTTTGTACCACTTTTTTTAAGAGAGCTTCATCCCATTCTCGCAGCTCTCGCTATGTCTCTCAGTAGTATTTCGGTTATAACGAACAGCCTTCGTCTTTATAATGCAAAAATTGAGTAAGGGTTGTACCGTAATACTCTTTTTTGCAGGCTGCGATCAGACATATGTTTCCCTGAAAAAACGAATACGTTGTTAAAGCTTTAAGTCCTGTACTGTCTAAAAACTGCAGCAATCCACCTGCCTTCAGGAAATTTCTTCCATTGCGAAAATGATCGATTCCTGCAGCCAATTCCACCATCGATAAGATGAAGTTCGAGAAATTAAATTTTTTAGGCGGAATAAAATCAACAATCATAAAAATTGCCTTTTCAGAGGCAACACGCTTCAATTCTTTTGCACTTCTGTCTCTGACTTTAATTTTCATTTCATGCAGGCCGAGCTGTAACACCACAACGTCGAAAACTGAAGACATAAAAGGCATGTTGGAAGCGTCCCCGCAAATGGTGGTAAGCTTCAGGCTGCTAACTGCTCTCTTTTTTCTGTGTGCCTGTTTGATCATCTGGTAAGATTTGTCAAGTGCGACAACGTCAAATCCCTCTCTGGCTAAAAAGCTGGATTGAGTACCTGTTCCACATGCCACTTCCAGTACGCGCGCGCCGGATGCCACCATGAGCTTTTCTCTGAGGATTTTTATTGAAAGCCGTCTGATCGGAGTCATAAATGGTTCAACAAAAATATCGTAAACCCATGATCCCATGTAATAAGGGTCGAATGACATTTTTAATTTCCCGGCATATTTGGAGGCTGTTTAAAATCTTTTCTTTTGTTCAAATTTTAGAGGAGAGGGATGGGTAATTTAGAAACATTTATAAATAAGCCTATCATCCCAAGACACTTATTTCAATCAATTTTTCATACCTAAATGAAGGTGAAATCAAGCCCCATAAAATCCGTTATTATCTTGAACGCCGTGTTCTTCATGTATATAAGGATG
>CAZRLQ010000063.1:3851-9925 GCA_964600725.1 uncultured Desulfobacterales bacterium | reverse complement strand
GCATCGAACGTAGAAGTGGCCGTTATTCCCGCGAGAGCCCAGATTCCAGATACATCGGGAAACCTGGATAGCGCTAAAGCTTTACTGCATGCCGGGGTTAAGCCAAAAATGACGTTAAGCCCTTTTCATATACGCATTACGCTAATCCGCAATGAATCATCTTTGGCCGTTGCACAAGGTATACAAATTCTCAGGCGGCTTTGGGTTATCAATCAGCACGCCAAAGGCGTACCGCAACTTCCGATCAGGTACCCGTAACTTAAACGTAACATGTTTTAATTCGATGAGCTTAAAAAAACAGCGAAACGCAAGAAGGAGAAATATAATTGGTTGAAAATATAGTTAAGCCGGAACGGCCGGGTGGATTTTTAGATTTTCTTCCACCTGATTACCTGGCAAGAGAAAAGATGCTTAAGATAATAGAAAAAACATTCAGATCATTTGGGTTTGATCCAATAGAGACACCTAAGATCGAATTTCTAAAGACACTTTCCGGTGAAACCAGCGATACCGGAAAAAATATTTTCCATATAAGAAGTGCAAATGACGATGAACCGCTTGCAATGCCGTTTGATCATACAGTCCCTTTTGCACGGCTTCTGGCTGCCAACCCGTATGATGCGAAAAAAAAGACAGGGATCAGGCTGCCATGGCGGCGCATGGTCGTCGGTCCTGTATTTCGCTCAGATACACCCCAAAGCGGCCGGTACAGACAATTTTATCAGTTTGATGCAGACATTGCCGGAACATCTTCCATGCTTGCAGATGCTGAAATTGTAGCTATGATGTTTTTGACAATGGAAGCACTTGGCGTAAACAGGTTTAAAATTCGTTTAAACAACCGCAAGATTCTAAACGGACTTGCAGTATTGACTGATATTCGAGACAGAGAACAGGTCTGCGCTGACGATATTACCAAAGAGATGATGCGGATTCTTGACAAACTCGACAAGATAGGTTTGGAGCAGATGCTGTCCCAGCTTCGATCCGAGCCGGAAACCCCTTTTGACTATGCTCCCTCTTTATCTGAAGAGGCTGTGGAAAAAATCAGGGCATTTCTGAGTATAGAAGGGAGCAATGAGCAAAAACTAGAGCTTTGCAAAAATGTTTTTAAAGATATAAAAATTGCTGAGGAAGGAATTTGTGAACTTGAGCAGATTTTGCAATATCTGAATGGAATGGGAATGCCCCCTGAATTTTTTGAAATCGATTTTTCAATTGCACGTGGACTCGATTATTATACCGGACCTGTAATGGAGACCATACTGCTGGATGCCCCGGAATTCGGAAGTATATTTTCCGGAGGCAGGTTCAATAACCTGGTAAGCCGTTTTACCGGAAAAGAACTGCCGGCTGTTGGAACATCCATAGGTGTTGACAGACTTTTTGCCGCGCTGGATCATCTTGGAGCCATAGATCGTTCCGAGCAGACTGTTACCAAGGTAATGATTATCCGGATCGCAAAAAATCATGATCTCGATTATCTGAAGATTGCGTCTGATTTACGGAAAATCGGCGTCAATGCCGAAGTCTGCCTTGTGGATGATACGACATTTAAAAGTCAGTTTAATTTTGCAATCAGCAAGGGGGTTGAGTTTGTCATAATTTGCGGTGAAAATGAGTTTGAACAGGAGACAGTCCGGATAAAAAATTTGCAGACGCGAAAACAGGAAGAAATTTCAAAAGATAAGCTTTGGAATTATTTTAAAAGTCTTGAGGACAAATAAATGCCGAAACAGCAGAAATCTTTTATGGAAGTACCTCTATTTATACCTCGTTCCAAGGTTTCCACTGAAATAAACAAGACAGGCTCATGGCGTTTTGTCAGTCCCATGTTTGAAGAAAAGACAGCACCTTGCAGTGCGGCCTGTCCTGCCGGCGAGGATATCGGCCGTATTGAAATGCTGACGGCCCAGGGATTGTTTAAAAGGGCATGGGAAGCGATCTTAATGGAAAATCCATTTCCATCTGTTTGCGGACGGATATGCTTTCACCCATGTGAAAATTTTTGCAACAGGAAAGAGTTTGATGAATCAATTGCATTGCATAGTCTTGAACGATTTCTTGGTGACATTGCAATTGCTGAAGGTTTGAATCAGCCCTTGAAAAATCTTCCGGCCAATGGAAAGAAGATCGCTATTGCCGGTGCAGGGCCTGCGGGTTTATCAGCAGCTTTCTTTCTGACCAGGCTCGGTTATTCATGTACTATTTTTGAAGAAAAAAGTGAACCGGGCGGCATTTTGCGGTGGGGCATACCGTCATACAGGCTGCCGGATGATATTTTAAAGAGTGAAATCAAAAGGATCCTGGATTCAGGGGTTGAAATCAGATGCAATACACCTGTAACCAAAAGCTTCATGGAAAAAGAGATCGGTTATTATGATGCTTTTTTTATCGGCTCAGGGCACAGCATATCCATTAAAATGGATGTTTATGGTGAAGATGCGGCATCTGATGGACTGAAATTTCTTTATAATATCCGAAAGGGAGAAATTACTTCCATTAACTGTACGGCCGCTGTTATCGGCGGTGGTAATACAGCTATTGATGTTTCGAGATCCCTGATACGTCTGGGAGCGAATGTTATTCTGATGTACAGGCGCCGGAGACAGGATATGCCGGCTTTTGCAAACGAGGTTGAAATGGCCTTGAAAGAAGGTGTTCAGTTAATGGAACTGGTCTCCCCTATTGGCCTGGAAAAAGATGGCAAGAATCTGCTCTTGACCTTGCAAAAAATGAAAATTGCCGACACTCTTTCAGGCGGCAGGCCGCAGGTGGTACCTGACAGCACAAAAACCGAGACTCTTCGGGTCGGGAAAATATTTGCGGCTGTCGGGGCCGGGCCTGACAAGCTCTGGCAGATTCCCTGTGAAGATAAAGATGATAATAAAATATTAAGGCTCAGCCATTGCATAATTTCAATTGAAAAGTATCCCAAAATCTTTGCCGGTGATCTTACCAACCATACAAAGAGCGCGGTTGATGCCATTGCTTCCGGCAAGCAGGCTGCCATGGCTCTTGATATTCTGTTTAACGAAGGCCGGGATTCCATAAAGGAAAGACTCTCTTCATGCAAAGTGGGTGACGGCCCGGCCCTTTCCATGGAAATCTATATGAATGGAAAGCGAAAGAGCAGAAACTCAAGGATTGTTTATTTAAAAGATATCAATACAGATTATTTTATGCCGGCTCTCAGGATTATTCCTTTATCTCTGTCTCCTGAGCTTTGCATCAAATCTTTTTCACAAGTCGAACAGACTTTGACAACCGATTCAGCCATGAAAGAAGCAAGCCGTTGTTTTAATTGCGGTCTGTGCAATAATTGCGACAACTGCCGTCTCTTCTGTCCTGAAATGGCCGTGATTTCAGAAGATAACAACAGGCGCATAAATTTTGATTACTGCAAGGGATGCGGCATCTGCGTGGTAGAATGCCCGCGCTCTGCCATGGCTTTAAAGGAGGAATAAGATGAAACAGGTCATGGAAGGGAGTCATGCGGTCTCCGAAGCGGTTCGTCTTGCAAGAGTGCAGGTTATATCAGCATACCCGATAACGCCGCAAACACATATCGTGGAATCTTTGTCGGAATTTTATGCCGAAGGATCCATGGATGCCCGGTTTTTATGCGTAGAGAGCGAACACTCAGCTCTGGCTGCCCTGATTGGAGCTTCGAGCTGCGGAGTTAGAACCTTTACCGCTACATCATCCCATGGGCTGGCTTTGATGCATGAGCTTCTGCACTGGACTGCCGCCGCACGTCTTCCCATTGTTATGGCCGAAGTAAATCGTGCCCTGGGTCCCGGGTGGAATATATGGACAGATCAGACAGACAGTCTTTCCCAGCGTGATACAGGCTGGATACAGCTTTACTGTGAAGATGGCCAGGAGGTTCTTGATACGATTTTCCAGGCTTTTCGGCTGGCTGAAATGGTAAATCTTCCGGCAATGGTTGTAATGGATGCTTTTTATTTATCACACACCTACGAACCTGTTGACGTGCCTGACCAAAAGAGAGTTGATCGATTTCTTCCTCCAATTGAACCCCGAATAGAGCTTGATGTGGAGAATCCCTGTGCATTGAGTCAGCTTTCACCCCCGACAATGTTTATGGAGCTGCGTCACAATATCCAGATAGCTATGGAACATGTCCCCCGCTGTTTCAAACTGGTCGAAGATGAATTTGCCGCTCTATTCAACCGGAGATACGGCCAGATGGAACCGGTCCATTGCGATGATGCCGAAATAATAATGGTTGTAACAGGAACCGCTGCCAGCACCTGCAGAGAGGTCGTATCTGATCTCAGATCAGGGGGAGAAAAGGTTGGTTTGCTGAAAATCAAGATGTTTCGCCCCTTTCCCAAAGAGCTTATACGTAAATTTTTGGCACCAGCTCAAAAGGTAGCAGTGGTGGACAGAAATTTTTCATTTGGAACCAGCGGTATTTTTGCCCAGGAAATAAAAGCCTCGCTTTGCAACCTTGATGCTCATCCCTTCGTATTCAGCTATATTGCAGGACTTGGAGGCCGTGACGTGACCGTAGATCTGCTGAAGGAGATCTATTGGAAGACCAAAGAGAATTTAACCCCCACAGATGAAAGCATCTGGATGGATCTCAGGGAGACTGATTAATGATGAGACAGTTTAATATACCTGACGCGGATTATATGAATCCTGGGCATCTGGCATGTGCCGGCTGCGGTGCCGCTATTGCGATGAAATTTGCTCTCAAGGCCCTGGGCAGGCAGACCGTTGTAATTATCCCTGCCGGCTGCTGGGCTATCATTGCAGGCACATATCCTTATATTACCCTGAAAGTGCCGATCCTGCATACAGCCTTTGAAACATCAGGAGCAACGGCAAGCGGTGTGCGCGCAGCCCTAGATATGAAGGGAGACCGGGATACCACTGTTATGGCCTGGGCCGGTGACGGAGGTACATTCGATATCGGCTTTCAATCGCTTAGCGGCGCTGTTGAACGAAACGATGATTTCATTTATGTCTGCTACGATAATGAGGCATATATGAATACAGGGGTTCAGCGGAGTTCAGCCACGCCTTACGGCACGCGAACCACCACTACTCCTGGTAAAGGCTGGAAAAAGACACGTAAAAAAAATATAGTGGAGATACTGGCTGCCCACAGAATTCCTTATGCGGCCACAGCCAGCATTGCTTTTCCGGAAGATATGGTAAAAAAATTTCAAAGAGCAAAGGAAATAAAAGGAGGGACAAGATTTATCCATATTTTCGCTACCTGTCCAACAGGATGGCGTACTCCGACTGAAACATCCGTAAAAATAGCGAGACTCGCCGTTCAGACCAATATGTTTCCTCTTTATGAAGTTGAAGACGGCTTAAAATATACGATCAACTGCAAAGGGGACCGGCCTGTAGCCGAATACTTAAAGCTTCAAGGCAGATTTAAACATCTAACGGATAATGATATCAAAAATATCCAGGAAACTGCAGACAAAGACTGGAATATTCTGCTTGGGAAAACACGGGGATGAACTTATGCTGTTATAGGTATTAGCTGTTCATCATGGATTACCACACTAATCCGTTATGAACCAAATTATTTTGCTTCTGATCCGGACGTAAGCGATTTCAGCACATCTTCCATTCCAATGATTCCCACAAGCTTCCCCTGATCAACCACAGGGAGTGTGTGAAATTTCTTATTCACCATGAGTTCGGCGACAACTTCAATATTAGTATCGGGCTGGACGGTAACCGGATCAGGAGTCATGGCATGGGCTACTGTGATCGCTGCGATTTTTTGAACTTCCTTTTCAATATGTTTCATGGAGGAAAAAGAAATGATTCCATCTAAAAATGTAAAGATGGAAGGAATGGGAAGCTCTTTTTGCTGTGCGACAAGATCACTTTGGCAAATAATTCCTACCAGATTACCTGCTTCATCAATAACGGGCATACCGTTAATACGCTTTTCCAGAAGAGTCTTTGTAGCATGGGCTATCTCTGTTTGGGGCGAAACAGTGATCACGTCCTGTGTCATAATCTCTTTTACTTTAAGCATGTCACCTCCTTTACTTTAAGCATGTCACCTCCTT
>CAZRLQ010000063.1:0-3751 GCA_964600725.1 uncultured Desulfobacterales bacterium | reverse complement strand
CTTAGATTTCGAGATCATCAAGAGGACTGGGTACTCCCTGGCCGCCCTGCTGCAGGAGGTGGGTGCCTTTTAGTGTATACAGATGTTTCCTCAACGATTATATGCCTTATGTAATATTTTACTCGATGTTCAAGTTTTTTGAGCTATTCAAAAACATCTTTATATAACCTATTGATTTTATTAGCCTGATATATTTAAAAGAGCTTTTTTGTATTCTAATAAATTCAACAATTTATAAAAAACTCGATCATCGAGTTAAAAATGTAAAATGAGTTTGTAAATTTCTGGTTTTAGGACAGCCCCCAGACCGCTCTCGGTTCCTATATGGAAGCGATGCTCATGCCGGGCGTGAGGTTCTTCAGATTTTTCAAACCTTGCAGCAGATCTTTTGCCTGATCTTCACCGGGTCGGATCGGCAACTGCGCCATCAATCCCAGTCCCTCGCTGGCCTCATGAAAATCTCCGGACGACAGGGGGCTTACCGAGGCACAATTGATCATCGGATTCACGGAGAGCAGTCTGCGAGCACATTCAAGACCTGTCATATCGCCAAGTCTTTCGTCTGTCACTACAATATCTACTACAGTGTGCGAAATAATTTCCAGGGCTTTGCCGCCGGATTCAGCCCAGCTTATGTCAACATCACCATGTTTTACCAGCGCCGAAGCCAGTTTGGACAAGGCTTCCCTGTCAGGACTCACCAACAAAAACTTGAACATATCTCCTCCTTAATTCTGTCTGAGCCAATGCAATAAAAGGTATCAACAAACACCCAAAAACTTACCCCGTCTATTTTCCCTGTTTTTTTATACATGAAGCGATGAACCTTTTCTCTGTCCGTCACGGTTCAGGGAACCACTTCCAATTTTCTTGTCAACTGATTTATTAACAACGAAACCAGTAGCGTGTAAAGCATAAAATTAGAAGCGCCCCTGTTTTCCCCGCATATTTCCAATACAGTTAAGAATCCCGCTCTTTTTTCGAAAAGTCTTGCGGCATACCATCATTTATGATACTGGATAGAGTACCATCTTTTCTGAACTTAAAACTCCCTGCTTTGGTATATCGATGCATTTAAAAAATATTAAATGTGAACTGGACAACTTGTATGATAAATATAACCGACAAAAGTATATCCACCCCGATCCCCTTGAATTCTTATACGCATACAAAGATATCAGAGATCGTGAAATAGCGGGATTAATAGCCTCTTCACTCGCCTGCGGCAGAGTGGCGCAAATACTGAAAAGTATATCATCTGTGCTTGATATTATGAATCCCTCTCCATATCTTTTTTTAAAAGATTGTACATCTAAATCTCTTCGCCATATATTCAAAGATTTTATACACAGGTTTGCCACTGGAAATGGCCTTGCTGTTTTACTCATGGGCGCAAAAAATGTTGTTGACTCTTTTGGATCCCTGAATGAATGCTTTATCGTCGGCATGAGTTCAAATGACGAAAATGTACTTCCCGCCATGACTTATTTCGCAGACCAGCTTACTTCCGGAAAAAATAAACCGGGCCATCTTGTCGCCATGCCTGAAAAGAGAAGCGCCTGCAAAAGAATGAATCTTTTTTTGAGGTGGATGGTAAGAAAAGATGATGTCGATCCTGGCGGATGGAAAGGCATACCCTTATCAAAGTTAATCATACCGCTTGATACGCACATGCACAGAATCAGTCTTGCCATTAACCTTACAAAACGGAAACAGGCTGACATGCGTACAGCACTTGAGATAACATCCGGTTTTAAAAGACTGGTGCCGGATGATCCTGTTAAATACGACTTTGCTTTAACCCGAACCGGAATAAGAAATGATATAAAAAAGAGTCTGGCGAAATTTTCAGACCTGCGCTGTCCGTAAGGAATCAGGAAATATATTGTCTTGTTTGGCTTATGGATTTTGAATAGATACGTAAACATTTAGGAGGAAATATGAGTAAACAAAAAGTGGTAATTATCGGCGGTGTTGCATGCGGCCCCAAAGCAGCGGCCAGAATAAAGAGGCTGAATAGCAATGCAGAGGTGACTTTAATTGAAAAAGGTGCACTTCTGTCGTATGCCGGATGCGGTCTGCCCTTTTATATATCCGGTGAAGTACAAGATTTCAACGAACTGATGGCAACACCTGTAGGCGTGGTTAGAGATTCTCTATTTTTTAAATCAGTAAAAGATGTTAACGTATATAATAAAACCATTGCTGAAAATATTGATCGCTCAAGAAAAATCGTTAGGGCCATGCGGGTTGAAACCTCCGAAGTAATAGAAATTCCGTACGACAAACTTGTACTTGGAGTCGGCGGCACACCGATTGTACCTCCCCTTGAAGGAGTTGACCTTAAAGGGGTGCATCCGCTCTCCACAATTGAAGATGCACGTCAAATTCGTGATGGTTACGGATCCCTTAAAGGAAAAAATGCTGTTATCGTCGGCGGCGGGTTGATCGGAATCGAAGTTGTTGAAGCCTTTGTCAAACAGGGGATGAAAGCAACAATAGTGGAAAAATTAGATTCTTTGCTTGGTGCTTTAATTGATCCTGAGATAGCCTATCAGGTTCAAAATGAGCTTAAAAATAAAGGGATCGATCTGCGGCTCGAAGATACCGTTACAAAAATCAACGGGGATGAAAATAATTTTGTAAAAAGCGTAACAACAGAAAAAGGTGAAATTCCAGCAGATCTTGTATTGATTGCTGTTGGAGTACGGCCGAACACTTCCCTTATAAATGGAAGTGGAATAGAGCTGGGAACCACTGGTGCTATAAAAGTAGATTCTCACATGCGTACCTCTGATCCCGATATATATGCAGGCGGTGATTGTGTGGAAAATATCAGTGTTGTAAGCGGCAATCCGATATTTACTCCAATGGGATCAGTTGCAAATAAACATGGCAGGGTGATTGCCGACAATATTTGCGGAATCGATTCGGAATTCAAAGGGGTTGCAGGAACCGCTATCTTGAAAGTCTTTGATATTAACGTCGCGAGAACCGGCCTTTCAGAAAATGAGGCAAAAAAAGAAGGGTATGATTTTATAACCATCCTGGCTTCCGGAACGGATAAACCACATTTTTATCCCGATGCAAAACTTATAATCATCAAGCTTGTAGTTGACAAACAGACCAGAAGACTTCTGGGAGCGCAGATCGTAGGCCCTGGTGATGTGTCTAAACGGATGGATATTGCAGTTACAGCGATAATGAGCGGCGCAACAGTGGACGAGATTTCACATTATGATCTGGCATATGCTCCTCCATTCTCTTCGGCTATGGATAATATGATTGTTGCCGCAAATATAGCTCAAAATATACTAAACGGAATAGGAAAATCTATTTCCCCTGCCAAGGTAAAGAAAAAAATGCTTCAAAATGAAGATTTTCTTTTCCTCGATGTAAGGTCAAAAAAAGAATTTGATGAAATGCGAATCGAGGATCCAAGAGTGGAATTAATCCCCCTTGGAATGCTGAGAAAAAAGATCAATGAACTTCCCAAAGAAAAAGAGATCATCTGTTTTTGCAAGATTTCCCTGCGCGGATATGAAGCCCAGAGAATATTGGAAGCAGAAGGCTTTAACAATGTAAAATTTATGGATGGAGGGGTTGTCGCCTGGCCATATGAGAAAGTGGTGCGGTAAGGGCGGTAGGGACTCCCTGTGATCGCCCGAATTATGGTTTCGGCCTGTGCGGTTAGCATTAAATATACATTTATTAGCCACAGATCCACACAGACATGCTGATTAGTCCGCCG